>NZ_JASCPT010000057.1:0-35170 GCF_029959775.1 Pseudomonas sp. PS01270
GGGCAAGCCCGACTCCCACAGGTTATGCGCTGGAATCAAATTCAGCGGACGACGCAGAACCCTGTGGGAGCGGGCTTGCCCGCGAAGGCGGCATAACAGACTCCGCTGCTCCCAACTGGCGCACGAAAAACGCTCATCCAGCTGCGAACATCCCCGCTGCGACAGCTTTGGACTCATTACGACTTGTTTCAGCGTAATGGCACGCCCACTGCACACGCCCTCCCTCGAGCTTTCCAACCATTGCGGGAGCAAGCGCATGAACACACAACTCAAACCCACGCTGGGCACGTTGCACCTGTGGGGCATTGCCGTGGGGCTGGTGATTTCCGGGGAATATTTCGGCTGGAGTTACGGCTGGGGCGTGGCCGGTACGCTGGGTTTTCTGGTGACCTCATTCATGGTCGCGACCATGTACACCTGCTTCATCTTCAGTTTCACCGAACTGACCACCGCGATTCCCCATGCCGGCGGGCCGTTTGCCTACAGCCGCCGCGCGTTTGGCGAAAAAGGCGGATTGATCGCCGGACTCGCCACACTGATCGAATTCGTCTTCGCCCCGCCGGCGATTGCTCTGGCGATTGGCGCTTACTTGAATGTGCAATTTCCGGCGCTGGACCCGAAACACGCGGCAGTCGGCGCGTACATCGTGTTCATGGGCCTGAACATTCTCGGGGTGAAACTGGCCGCGACGTTCGAGCTGATCGTCTGCGTGCTGGCGGTGGCTGAACTGCTGGTGTTCATGGGCGTGGTCGCGCCGGCGTTCAGCTTCAGCAACTTCGCCCTGAATGGCTGGGCCGGTTCCGACGTCTTCGGCGCGCCGGCAATTGCCGGGATGTTCGCGGCGATTCCCTTCGCGATCTGGTTCTTCCTCGCCATCGAAGGCGCCGCCATGGCCGCCGAAGAAGCCAAGGACCCGAAACGCACGATCCCGAAAGCCTACATCAGCGGCATCCTGACCCTGGTGCTGTTGGCCATGGGCGTGATGTTCTTCGCGGGCGGTGTCGGCGACTGGCGCACCTTGTCCAACATCAACGATCCGTTGCCGCAGGCGATGAAAACCGTGGTCGGTGACAACTCCGGCTGGCTGCACATGCTGGTGTGGATCGGCCTGTTCGGCCTGGTCGCCAGTTTCCACGGCATCATCCTTGGCTACTCACGCCAATTCTTCGCCCTCGCCCGCGCCGGTTACCTACCCGCCTCATTGGCAAAACTGTCGCGCTTCCAGACCCCGCACCGCGCAATCATCGCTGGCGGCCTTATCGGCATCGCGGCGATCTACAGCGACGGCCTGATCAACCTCGGCGGCATGACGCTCACCGCAGCGATGATCACCATGGCCGTGTTCGGCGCGATCGTGATGTACATCATGAGCATGCTCAGCCTGTTCAAACTGCGTAAATCGGAACCGAATCTGGAACGTACTTTCCGCGCGCCGTGCTATCCGCTGGTTCCGCTGATCGCGCTGGTGCTGGCGGTGGTTTGCCTGGTGGCGATGGCGTGGTTCAACACGTTGATCGGGCTGATTTTCCTCGGCTTCATGGCGGTGGGGTTCTGCTACTTCATGCTCACTGGGCAACTGCGTGCCGATGCGCCGGCGGATGCGATGTTGACCGGTCTGTAACACGGTTCGGGTGTGCCGGGCATAAGCGGCCTAGAATGGAACCACCGCGAAGTCGTTTCGCTCAAAGGTGGTATGCAGCATCGCACGGCGAAGTCCTCGCCTGTCGAGCTGCCATTAAGGAGAGCCGTTATGCCCTGGTATGCCTGGTTGATTCTGGTCGTTGCGATCGGCTCGATTGTCGGCGGATTGATGATGTTGCGCGACACCGCCAACAAGGTCGAACTGACCGATGAAGAACGCAAGCGCGTCGCACAGCGCAATGCCGAAGCGGATGCCAAGGATGCACAAGACCGCTAATACGAGCCCCGCCGCAATGGCGGGGTTTGTTTTTTCAGAGCAATCGGACTTACCCGCAGGCTGTTTAGATTTTAGAAGTACAGTCACCATTTAATCTTCCGTGGTTAAGATGGCAGCATCGTCGCGGAGAGCTCCACATGCGTTACTCGCCAGATCACAAAGCCCAGACCCATCAACGCATCATCAAGGAAGCTTCCGCCCGATTTCGCAAGGACGGTATCGGCGCCACCGGCCTGCAGCCTTTGATGAAAGCCCTGGGCTTGACCCATGGCGGCTTCTACTCGCACTTCAGATCCAAGGAAGAACTGGTCGAAAAAGCCCTGCAAGAGGCCGGCGAGCAAGTCGCGGGCCTGTGCGAAGAAATCTTCGCGCAGGAAAACCCGCTGCAAGTGTTCATCGACACCTACCTGTCGGAGTGGCATCAGACCTCGCCCCACGAAGGCTGCCCACTGCTGACCATTTCCTCAGAGCTGGGCCTGCGCGGCCAGCCAAGCCCCACCAGTGACGAAGTCCTCAATGCTCGCCTCGAACAAATTCAAGGCACGCTCGAAGGCGAGAACAGCGCCGATCGCAGCATTGTCATCATGGCCACCCTGGCTGGCGCATTGCTGCTGTCACGCAGCGTCGCGGATGCCGACTTCGCCCAGCGCATCCTCGACGTCACCCGCGAACATCTCAAGCAATCGAGCGATTAGCCCTCCCAGCGCTTGAACAACACGCTCGCATTGACCCCGCCAAAACCGAAGCCGTTGGACAATGCATATTCGATCGCCATCGACCGCGCCTGACCATGGACGATGTCCACCCCTTCGCTCGCCGGATCCGGGTTTTCGAAGTTGAGCGTTGGTGGCACTACCTGATCCCGAATCGCCAGGAGCGTGAAAATCGCCTCCAGCCCACCCGCCGCGCCGAGCAAATGACCGGTAGCGGATTTGGTCGACGTTACGGCGATCTTGTTCTGCGTGCCAAACAACGCCTTGATCGCCGCCAACTCGCCCAAATCGCCAACCGGCGTCGACGTCGCATGTGCGTTGAGATGCTGCACCTGCTCCGGCTTTACACCGCCCTGAGCCAGTGCCAATTGCATCGCCCGGCGAGCGCCACTGCCGTCTTCCGGACCGGCGGTCAGGTGGTAGGCGTCGGCGGTGGTGCCGTAGCCAACCAGTTCGGCCAACGGTTTCGCCCCACGCGCCAGAGCATGCTCCAGCGACTCGATGACCAATAGACCGGCGCCCTCGCCCATCACGAAACCATCGCGCCCACTGTCGAAGGGACGTGAGGCTTTCTCAGGGGTATCGTTGTAACCACTGGACAGCGCCCGCGCCGCCGCGAAACCGGCGAGACTGACGCGATCGATCGACGCCTCCGCACCGCCACATACAGCGATGTCCGCCTCCCCCGCCCTGATCAACCGCGCTGCATCGCCGATCGCCTGAACCCCGGCGGCACACGCGGTAACTGGCGCACCAAGCGGCCCTTTGAGGCCATGCTGGATCGACACATGACCCGCCGCGAGATTGACCAGAAACGATGGAATGGTGAACGGCGACAAACGCCGGGGGCCACGGCTGTCGGTGGTACGCACCGCATCGGCAATCGCACCGAAACCACCGACACCCGAGCCGATGATCGTCGCAGTGCGCTCCTGGCTTTCAGCGTCCGCTGGATGCCAACCGGCCTGCTCCAGCGCCTGCCGCGCGGCTTCCATGGCAAACATGATGAAGCGATCCATCTTCTTCTGTTCCTTGGGCGGCGTCGCACGATCCGGATCAAATCCGGCCTCGGCATCCTCCTCCACCGTCGGCACACTCCCGCCGACCCGCGTCGGCAGATCAGCCACAACCGCATCGGGCAAATTGCGCAACCCGGAACGACCGGCCAGCAAACGCTGCCAGACGATTTCAACATCACTGCCCAAGGGTGAAACCAGGCCCATGCCCGTGACGACGACTCGACGTTGGTTCATATCGTGGTTACCCCTTATCAATTCAAAATTCGACGTGCATCGGTGTGCTGCGATTCGGCTGCTGAATCAGTTCCGAGCGAAATTATTATAGGCATAATCAAGACGCAATATGATACCCGTAATTTTAAGCGCTCAGGCATCCACCCGATCGGCACCCAATAAAAAGGCCGGTCAATGACCGGCCTCTCGGCGTTGAACTGTCAGCTTAGTTCACTTCCAGCTTTTCACGATTGCGATCCAGAATCGCCTTGCCAATCCCCTTCACTTCCAGCAACTCATCCACCGACGCGAACGGCCCGTTTGTATCCCGATACGCAACAATCGCCTGCGCCTTGGCCTCACCCACACCCGCCAACTCCTTCTGCAACGTTGCCGCATCCGCGCCGTTGAGATCGACCTTCGCGCTTGCCGAGGGCACAGCCGCATCCATCAGCAACGGCGCTTTTGTTGACTCGGTCGGCGCTACAGGCGCAGCAATCGCAGCGATCGAGGCGCTGGTGAGGAAAGCAAAAATCAGCGAGTAGAAATAACCGGTACGCATAAGTGACGCTCCATCATCGTTTTAGAAAGCAGCTTTTCCCAAGCTGCTCTCCAAACGTAGGTCATGATGGAGGGAAGTCAAAAATGCGAGCGTTACAGGATGTGAAATAATCAAGGTTCGAGGCGGCGTTGCTGGTAGATCCAGTCAACGATTTCGCCATCGGGGGTGTAGCCGGAGACGGTGTCCCGCAGCAACTGACGCACGCGCGAATAATCATCCTCTTCGACGGCAGCCAGCAAATCTGCCAGACGAAGCTTGAGCAAGTCCCATGGCAAATGATCTTCGCTGGCACTCATGATCATCGGATGCTCGGTCGCCAATACGTTATCGCCAATCAACAACTCTTCGTAAAGCTTCTCACCGGGGCGTAATCCTGTGAATTCGATCGAAATGTCGCCTTGCAAATTTTTCTCCGAACGCACGCTCAAACCGGATAAATGAATCATCTTCTTCGCCAGTTCGACAATTCTTACCGGTTCCCCCATATCGAGTACGAAAACGTCGCCCCCCTGCCCCATGGAACCGGCCTGAATCACTAATTGCGCGGCTTCAGGGATAGTCATGAAGTAACGGGTAATCTTCGGGTGGGTCACCGTCAATGGCCCACCTGATTTGATCTGACTGTGGAAAAGGGGAATAACCGAACCGGAAGAACCCAGCACATTGCCGAAGCGGACCATCGTGAAGCGAGTCTTGTTGACTCGAGACACATTGGATTTGTCGCCGAACAGAACCGGGGCGATTTCTCGACTCAAGGCCTGAAGCGTCAACTCCGCAAGACGCTTGGTACTGCCCATCACGTTAGTAGGGCGAACCGCCTTGTCTGTGGAAATCAATACGAAGTTGGACACCCCCGATTGCAAGGCAGCCTGAGCAGTATTAAGCGTCCCGATGACGTTATTGAGCACCCCTTCTGCAATGTTGTGTTCAACCATGGGCACGTGCTTATACGCGGCAGCATGATAAACAGTTTCAACGTCCCAGGTCTTCATGACATCCAGCAGTTTATGCGGGTGTCGGATGGAACCGAGTATTGGCAGGAGCTTGACCGACGCCGACTGCCGGGTTCCCCTTTGCTCCAACTCCGAAAGTATGCTGTAAAGGTTGAACTCGCTGTGGTCAAACAACAGTAGCCTGGTGGGGCCAAGCGAATAGATCTGTCGGCAAAGCTCTGAGCCAATGGAACCGCCAGCGCCAGTGACCATCACCGTCTTGCCCTTGATACAGCGCTCAAGCAGATCCGGCTGTGCAGGCACCGAATCACGCCCCAGCAGATCAGCGATATCCACTTCCTGAATATCCTCGACCTTGACTCGGCCACTGGCAAGGTCAGTGAAATTTGGAACGCTGCGGATATGTAGCGGAAAACTCTCCAGAAGCGTGAGAATCTCCCGGCGGCGTGCACGTGTCGACGACGGCAGCGCCAGAAGAATTTCCTGCGCACCTGTTTCATCGATCATCTGTTGAATGTGCTTGGGTTTATAAACCTGCAGCCCGGCAATTACCCGATCAGCAATACTCGGATCGTCATCAATAAATGCCACCGGGCGCATGGTTCGGCCCATGCGTAATGCGGCAACCAATTGATTACCCGCCACTCCCGCCCCATAGACTGCGACTTTGATAAGGCTATCGTCACGGCTGGAAAAGGGTACGTGCTGAGCTCCAGCGAACCAGTCCCCCATGAAATACTGACGCATGCATAACCGCAAACCGCCGATTATGACAAGGCTCAGCCACCAATAGTTGAAGACAATCGAACGCGGTACTACCGCCTCGTGGTTGCTATACCAATAGACCACCAGCGCCAAAATCAATGCGGACAGACTGACCGCTTTGATAATAGCGACCAGCGCATCATTGCCGAAATAGCGCATGACCGCACGGTACATGCCAAAACGAATGAACAAGGGAATTGCGACGACAGGTGCGCATACGAAAAGCCAGAAATGTACCTTGAAAGGGTTGTACATATCGTCCAGACCCAAGCGAACGATAAAGGCCAGCCACAAAGCGGCCCAGACGAGCACGATGTCTGTGGCAACCTGAAGCAGTCTCTTGCGGCGCCGGGGAAGGCCTAACAGGTACTCTCTGATTTTATCCATAAACCCTTCAATTACCTTGATCACTTCTTTGAGCAGCACTCGCCATCGTGCCGGCTCAAGGGCGTTTCGTGATCACTCTAAACCTAAATGACCTAGCAATTACTGCTTAGTTCTTGACCACCGGAATCTCGAGATCTCCGGCGTGAAACTTTATTGCCAAAGCGATCAATGGAATGTAAGCCAAAAGCACACCCAAAGCACCGTCCAAACCGAGGCTCGTGACGCAAAAGGCAATGGGCAACAGCCAGAGCAGATTGATCACGCCGACCGCAACAGTGACCGGTAAGTGTTTGTCAAAGCGACGTGAAGCGAACTGATAGGCATGACTACGGTGTGCTTCATAGATCTTTTCTCCTCTCAGCATGCGATGAAACAGCGTGTACGTAGCGTCGACAATAAACACACCAAGCAAAATCATCCAGGCCCAGAGCATCGGTGCGCTCACCCAGGCAGCCTGCAGAGACAATCCGCCAAGGACGATGCCCAGAAAACCACTGCCAGCGTCGCCCATGAATATCCGTGCTGGAGGGAAGTTCCAATATAGAAAGCCGCCAACGGCAGCAGCGAGCAACAAAGGCGCCCAGATCAGATTCTCCAAACCCGACAACCAGTAAAGCAGACAAGCACCGACGCAGGCACAAATCGCTTCTACACTGGCGATGCCGTCAATGCCGTCCATGAAATTGTAAAGATTAAGTAGCCACACAAGATAAAAAGCACCCAGCACAAAGCCCAGCCAACCCAACTCGAGCGAAGTACCGAACAACTCAACGGGCGGTATGCCCCCTACCCAGACCAATAACCACAAAGCAGAAGCAAAATGGCCCAATAACCGCCATCGCGCGGCGATATGCCCGTGATCATCCATGAATCCAATCAGGGCAATGGCACCGCCGCCCCCTGCCATCGCGAAAAATAACCGAGCGGAAATCAAATCCGTGAAAAACAGAAATCCCAGCGACAAGATAAATGCAACAACAATCGCTACACCGCCACCGCGTGGCGTAGCCACAACATGAGAGCTACGTGCGTTGGGAACATCCATCAGACTTCGAGATATCGCATACCGGCGCAAAACAGCAGTCAGCAAAAAAGAAATACCGAAAACCAATGGAATGAAATATCCGTAACTCATCTTTTGCAAGACTCCAGAAAATGCTCGGCCGTTGCCTTCAAGCCCTCATCCAGGGTGAAGGGCGGACGCCAGCCTAACAACTCTCGATTCTTCTTAATATCGACCTGTAGTGAGCCCAAAAGCCGCTGAGCGACTGCACCTCGCCCCACTAGGCGAGCGAAGAACTTCAGTAGCGAAACAGGAACGGGGACGAGCCAGATTTTTTTACCCAAAAAAGTCAGAAGACGTTGCATCAATTGGGTGGTAGAAACATCCTCATCATCGCTGACCAGAAACACCTGATTTGGGGCATGAGGATGATCGACACACGTACTGACCAAATCAACCACATTATCCAGTGAAACGAGACTTCGCAGGTTGTGAACAGATCCGAAAGGCATTGGAATGCCCTTCGTGAGCCAGCTCATCATTTGACGAAAATTCGCACCTACTCCTGGACCATAAATGAGTACTGGGCGGATGATTACAACTTCTATTGCGCCTGTCTGGGCAAGCTGCATTAGTTGTTGCTCCGCTTCGTATTTGGAGATCCCATAAGCATCTGATGGGAGCGGAGTGTCGCTGGCACTAAAGGCATGGCCGAGTAAAGTGGCTTCGCCATTGACCTTGATAGAACTAATATAGATGAACCTTTTGGCACCGGCCGCGACGGCCTGCCGTGCCAGACAAAGTGTTCCTTTAACATTAACCGCGCGGAACGCTTCAATCGATTGTGCCGAGTCTTCTTGCATGACATGCACTCGCGCCGCAGCATGTACAACAACATCCACACCAGTTAAAGACTCGCGCCAGTTGGTATCGTCACCGATATCTGATACACGAGTCACGGTTACTATCTCTGGAAATTTAGCATTGACGTTACGGAGTGCAGCCACAACGGATATATCTGGAAAATTGGAAAAATGCTGAACCAAGGACCTTCCTAGAAATCCTGTCGCACCGGTGACAAGTATTTTTTTTGGCATTTTATACCGACTTCAAGCGGGTTGATGAGTAAACTTACCTAAGCTATCACGCGATGCAGAAAGGTGAAATCTATAGTGCGACACTTTCAGAGCATTCCATATCCAAAACCATGCTAGCTTATGAGGATGCCAGCTCGAGCAGATCATCAAATCGTTAAAGCTTGATGAATCAAACGACTTATAAGATTCAAATTAAAAGTACGCACTACCAACCTGATGTCTAGCGTAAAAATACACGAAAAAAATTAACGCAGCTTTAAAGCACCCAGCACCTTGTTGATAATTCGATGAAGAGTAAGCTTTGCCCCACCCTCGTACATCGATATCTCTATTAGTAGTCGATAATGGGATATTCTTTTAACAATTCCATTCCAAACTGACACACGAACAGGCTTAATCCGCCCATCACCTAGTAGATTCCCTCCTTTATGAAAAAGAGCAGTCCATTGAGATGCAACTACTGAGAGCTCGAACCTGCTATGAACATCGGCATAGGCCCTCTCGGCAATACTCGCCCTGTATACCTCATCATTTATATAACACTCAATAGCTGTAGCCCAACAATCAGAAGAATCAGCTTCAACCAACAACCCAGTCACGCCTTCATCTACGGAGCCAACGTAGCTTTCAGACACTGAATAGATTCCCGCGCATCGAAAGGCAGAGTACTCACGATATTTATTATTAGTTTTGTATTTATTGGAGCTCTTGCTATCAAGTGGGGCCAAGCCGATCTTCCAGCCCCGCCGAGCTTGAAAGGCTATGTAGTCGGCATAACTATGCATATGTTCAAAAAATCTTACCCTGGGACCTACTTCCAACCAACGAGGAAAACAACCAATAAACTCGAAAACCACGTTATCAAATTTATTTATTATCAGTGGAACAACATCCCGTAGAACTGCCAAGTCCGCCTCACGCGATGGACTACCCGCGAAACCGATTCTATACTCCGAGCTCGTTTCATTCTGGCCTATCGGTAATAACGAAAAATCAAAAAAAGCAGGGAGCAACACCGTATTAACGTTTTTTGGAAGCAAAAAATCTTTAAGGGTCGCGGAATTCGTTATTATGACGTTCGCATTTTCCACTACAAATTTTAGTGAACGCCGTATAATAGGATGCCTGTAATATTTAGCTAAAGGAGTATCTCCGTCTATTAGCCAGAAATTATCATCAATGTAGAAATAGTAGGGAATATTGCTGCGTCTAAGAGCTTCCATCCAATATACTGCTACAGGATCAGCTGTGCGCACAAATAACGGCAAAGCACGTTTGGAAAAAGACTCCTCATCAAGTTGAGCCAGATAAACCTTTTTGTATCTGACACCAAATCTCGCGCACTCCAACAGCAATTGCTCTGTCAACTGAGTAGTCGCAATATCAGCTTCAATAATCAGCAGAATATCGACACCAGAATTAGCATTACTCATCATTAGTGAAGCATACATATGGAACTTTCTTACGACCACTGAACGGCCAAAGGGACGTAACAGAGCACTCTACAATCTGAACTGCTATATCCAAATCTCTTCCGAAGATCCTAATACTCGCAACGTTCTCTTGTATCAGTGGCGCCATTAAAGAAAAACTAACAACACCAATACCACGCACGCTACTCAATGACTCCAAAGAATTCCATACGATGGAGTTATCTTTACCAACAACCTCAACTCCAAGCTTTGCCGATACAGAATCGCCGGACAAATAAACACAGACGGAAACGCTGTTATAAAAGCCTTTGGATGCTATCGGGTACTCGGTATATCCCTCATCAAAAAGCTTTTCACTAAGACTCAACTTATTCGACTCCACACGACGGTAATTGGCGCTCAGATAGTCATTAAAACGCCTAAGTTGGTTATCCGGCAACTCAAGTTTGCCCGCGAGGAGAGTGATTAGCTTTTCATTTTTAAGTATGTGTTTCTCACACGCTACAATGTGATCATATTGAGATTTCAATTGCTGATTAAGTTGCACGTACTGCTCTACGCGGAGTTCAACTTCAAGCGTTTCGCGAAATTGCCGTTCAGCCGCAATCAGGGCGTGGCTACCTTCGTCTTCGTGAGTCAGCGAGTCCTCTCTAGCTTTCTGTAAAGCAGGCGTATCTAAGAAAGGATAAACATCCAAATGCTTGGTCAACTCGATATAATCATCATCCGATTTATCCTTCCACACGACAAGGTGGTAAACAACTTGATGACAAACATCAGTTAAATTCTGACGAAGCTCTCTTTGGCAGGCAAGCTCCAATCGATTGAACCGAGGAAAGTAAAAAAACTCCATTCTAAGCAATCGAATATCTAAACCTGGATTAGAATGATCCGACTCCGATAGCCCCCACGGAGCTGCGTGGGGATGGTAATACTCTCTTTCATCTATGGGCGCCCATGGAAAACTCGTCCAAAACCTTGGGGTATGCTCATTAAACACTTGGAGATGATATGGATTGGCTAAGTTTAGTTTTTGCTCGAAATATGGCGCAACAATGCAAATCTGAGCTTTGTGCTTACAGACTCGATAGAGTTCTCTCATTGTAAACATCAAGTCTGAAACATGTTCCAAACTGTGAGCAGCATGCACTAAATCAACAGAGTCGTCTTCAAACGGTAGCGATGTATCAAGATCCGCAACCACCATAACACCAGGCAACGAAAATCTATCGACCCCCACAAATTCCGGCAGGCATTTTGGCCCACAGCCAATATCTAACTTCATCGGCATTACCTATACAGTCGATATTTCCACAAAAGGGAATACAGGAAGGCGCTTCAAACCTGCATAACGATATTTAACCAACTCAAACATATACACAGGATGTGTCGCACGCGCAAACACACGGAGTTTGTAATCCGACGAGGACGAAGCAGTTACATGATCTACAGTGAACTCCACAGGTAACGATAGATCTACTCCACTTAACGACACTACTCTGTTAAAAACTACAGAGCCACCTCCACCAACGAGTTCAACTCCCACCAAACCATCCTGAAGCCCATCGGTCGTGAATGCCACCATAATAGACTTAATAGTTGCAGGAATGGCGATCGGATATTCTGCATATGGAATATCATGAAGAGATTTTGATAACTCAAGAACGATATTAGTACTACCGCTCTTAGCGGCTTGTGAAAATTCTTTCATTTGGCCAAATTGGGGCATCAAACTCTCCCACAAGTCATTCTTTCGGGCCATGAATCCTAATCGCTTAGAATTAGAAGCTGCCTGCCTAAGCCTAGCTAACTCCTCGAGACTTTCAATCAATTTTTTGGGACTTTTTATTACATCATTTGCTGGAAGAGCAATGCTGCCACCGTGCTCACTGGCTATCATTTTCAATCTGCTTTCAACCGTTGAAAACCCATTGAATTTGGCTGACTGAGTTATAAAGTCTAGTACGCTGCAGCTGGTCGAGCCTGAAAATTGTTGTTCACAATATGCTCTATTATTATTTTTTACTTCCTGAAAATCAACTCCATCCAAACTTTGCAACATATCAAGCCAAGAACGTGCAGTGAACGGTGAAGATACGACACAACCAATATTCAGCTCCCGCAACTCTGAATAAGGCATGTAATCAGGAACGACGAGCAAAGCATTCAAAACATCCGCAGACTTAGCTACGTTCATTGTCTTGTATTTATTATTAATCGTTTCGCTAGGCGCATGAATGAGAACATCGGGACTGTATTTAGAAATCTGCAAGAGAGCAGATTCCCAATTCAGCTCAAAAGGTATAGTTACCAATTCAAGCTTATCATGCTTCTTGAATTCTTCTGAAAACGCAGAACTAGCGCCGCCCACAATTAACTTAATGCTTCTGCCTGACTCCACATACTTCAGAAATGCGGGCAGCATTACCTCTTGAAGGGCAGATAGTCGATGACTTCCTCCTGCGAAGGCGATTACTAATTGTTCTCGAACAGGAACTGAATCATCCACACCTATCTTCAAGTCACGAAAGGACGGTGGAAAAAATTCTACATTCGAATGAATCAGATGTTCCTTAAAGTAATCTTGCAAAGTACTGGTACTTGTTAAAACGCCAGAAAAATCTTTCAGCTTATTTCGTAGTGCTTTTTTACTAAAATCTTCAAAGAAGTTCATCTCCTTGCTTTCTTGAAGCAACGTAAGATTATCATCTGTGAAATAATAGCAAGGAACCTGCATTTTTTGTGCGGCTGCTATCCATTCAAAAAAAGGATCCAACTGCCGAACAAATACAATGCAACTAGCATGGGCAATTTCTGAGATCGGCCAACCACCAGGATATCGAACCACGCGAACTCGACTTTTCCATTCTTCTGGCAAATAATCAAAATAGATACTAGTGCAAGCATCGTGATTACCAGTGATCACCAGAACTTTCCTGTTATCATCTGATTTATTTAACGAACTTTCTATCTCAAAATTAGCCCGAGTACGTGCGTGCGCAACAGCCATCTCTCTCACAGCTACGGCGGTACAGTGAGATGCAGAATCAGGCAAACCGAATATATCATAGTCTTCAAAATTTTCCGGCCGTAGCGCGTTATCACGCTCTTGCCTCATTTTCTCTTCGGATGCCCAAGTATCTAGCGCATACGTGTTACCGAGGCTGTCATGGGTCGCAGGACCACCAATCTCCCCGACACATACATCCACGAACCGTAAAATGTACTTCCTCGAGATTCTTCGCCATAAATCCCAATCACACAAACGTGTCATAAGGATATGAGGATCATACAGCCCTATATCATCAAGAATGCCACGGGGCACCAGAACAGCATTATTCGAAATGCAATTCCAACTATTTATGTTATGAGATGCTAAACTTGCACCGAGGGGAAAAAGTTGCTCATTACCAGACCCAACATCTTTAATTCTCATCCCGACTGTGCCATAAATTACCTGATCGGGTGTCGCCTTAGCATGCGCATAAAGCTCTAATAAAGCATCGGGGAAAAACACGTCATCATCGAAAGCAAACGCGATGTATTGACCGCGCGACCTCGAATAAGCCTCGTACTCAGAAATAGCAGGGAGCCCGATATTTTTAATATGACGTAGACAACTTACTCGCGAATCCCTAGCCATAAACTCAGCAATAATCTCAGCACTACCATCGGTACTCGCGTCGTCTACTATGATCAGTTCAAGATCAGTTAATGTTTGGCTTAAAACGGACTCAATAGCGCTACGAAACTTACCACTTTTTGCCCGTCTAAAAGTCGGCAAAAGAACGGAGACTAAAGGGCGGGTCTCCTCAGCATACGAACTGCCGGGCATCCATTGAGTTTCGCGAATAAGATCTCTGACTTTCATGTTCAAACCTTAAACAGTTGCCGAATAATTATCTGAATAAGTCTTTAGCACCTGGTCGGTTTTCCCATCCATGCGGACTTTTCCTTTTTCAAGCCAAATCGTACGCTCGCAAAAATCGCTAACCAGATCTGGAGAGTGACTCGAAAAAACAAGAATTTTTCCTTGAGTCATAAACTTCTTCATCCGTTCTTGAGCTTTATGAGCAAAATTTATATCTCCAGCGCCCATAACTTCATCAAGAAGCAAAACTTCAGGATTGATTGCGGTCGACACTGAGAATGCTAAGCGAATGAACATGCCAGCTGAGTAAGTGCGTACCGGATAGTTCAAAAACTCGCCCAACTCTGAAAACTCTGCAATTTCTTCCATTTTTGCTTTGATTTCTCGAGGCTTTAAACCTAGTAACAGTGCACGAATTCGAATATTATCCCATCCGGATTGATTCATTTCGAAACCGGTCGCGAATTCAAACATGGGACAAACATGTCCTAGTGTATTAGCTGTCCCAGAGGTAGTAGGATATATACGCGCCATAACCTTTAACAGGGTGCTTTTGCCGGCCCCGTTCAATCCGATTAGACCGACGCGTTCGCCTCGTTCAATTGACAAATTGATATTAGAGAGCGCATTAATCGTATATTCTTTAGTGTTGGACATGACCGGCCGACGGAGTATCGTATTTTTCAACCTACCTACGAAATCAGTCTGCCCAGAAAAAACGACGCTCGCATCTTTTAGGGCTATAGAAATATCGCTCATAACATATAAACCACTTTCTTGTCCATTTTAGACCCAAGCACTATACAGATTACCCATAGAAGAGTTAGATAAGCTGCGCAAAAAATATAGTCTTGCTTGACGGCAAACGCTCCTTCCAAAATAGGGAAACGCACAACATCTACCAGATAATAAAGCGGGTTGTATTTATATATAAAATCCAAACCGCGATCTTTCAACATAGCGACCGGAAACATGATCGGAGTAACAAAGAACAAGACCTGAAAAATCCCGCTCATTGCATGCGGAAGATCCCTGAAGCGTGCAGATAAGTATGCACTTAGAGTTATGTGCCCTAAGCCCGCAACCAATAGAATTCCCAGCCCTGGCAGCGCATACAGCCAACCAATAGGTTTAAATCGATCAAAAAACAACAGTGTACCTGCCAGAGCAACAACGCCAACAAGCATTACAATAGTCAACGTTACCAATACTCGAAACAGATAAATTTGTTTCGGAAAAGAAAACTGTTTGATATAGCCCTCAGACCCAACAAATGCATATCCTCCGTCAACAAAAGAAGACACGAGGAAGCCCCAAATTATCAAACCGCATGTAAGATACGGAAGAAATTCCGCCATTGGCTGTTTAAGTAATACTCCATATACCATACCCGCACCCAACACCATCATTGCGAGGTTTATCAGTATCCAGAACGGCCCCATAGCCGATCTTCGAAAGCGTGCCTTAATATCCTGAAGCCCCATGTATAGCCATACACGCCACTCGAGAAGCGATTTTAATGCACTAGGTAAAAAACTATTCTGACTGATCATCTAAAGCCTATTTAGCTCAAGCACTATTAATTTACCGTTACGGGACACTTCGTTGAAGCCCAGCTTTTCGTATAACCTAATCGCCCTGACGTTTTCTTCCAGAACTTCTAGATATACGCTATCAAGCGCAAGCTGCTGCCAACACGTTTCAATCAATAGTTGGCAGCCTCGCTTGATATAACCTTTACCTGCGCCTTCGGGGGCAGCAAGAAAGCGTCCGACTTCGGCGCGCTTTCTCTGCAGATCCACGCCATAAACGGCGCATTGCCCAACCAACTCACCATCTGCCGCGATCACAAACACAAAATCATCAGACTTTTTTGAATAGGACTCGAACCACTTTACATGACTGTTCCATTCAATAATGTGTGAGTTAATGAACCATCGGCGATTTTCGTCTCGGTTTCTCCAATCCAACGTAGACTGTAAATCCGCCGCCTCTAGTAGACGGATCTCGACGACTTGATCAGATGCTGAGTGGAGGGTAGGTTTCATTTTGCGTACTTGGCAACCAATTGAGATACTGTGTCAACATCGGCTTTACTTAGTCCCATGTGTACAGGGAGCGAAATAATTTCCTGGGATGCCAATGCTGCTTTAGGGCAGGTGCCATTACCATGCGCATACATACGATATTCCGTGTTATCACGGTAATGTACGCCTGGGTATACCTGGTGCTCGTTGAGGGCCAGCATCAGCTCTTCACGGTTTTTGACACGGATTTGCACAAGGTGAGTTGACGACTCACATTCCGGATTAATTTCTATAAAGCGTACTTTATCGCTACCTTCCAGGTTTTCACGATACCACTTAGCGAGCTGGCGACGGTAAGCGTTATCACGATCCAGATACTTCAACGCAACCAAGCCCATGACAGCCATGATCGAGTTGCCGTGGTATTTGAAGCCGACTTCTTCAACATCGTACATCCACTTGTACGCGCCCTGAGCGGCAGTACGTGCGTATGTATCCTTGTTGATTCCCAACCAGCTCATCTTGCGTACGCGTTCGTCATCTTCAGCATTTTTGAAGCAAATCATGCCCGAGTCGGCTGTTGCTAGGTTTTTTACGGCCTGGAAGCTAAACACTACAACGTCCGCTTCTGGACATACATGCCGCCCATTGATGCGAGTACCCGACATATGGGCAGCGTCAAGAATCACAGCAATGTTACGTGCTTTACAGATTTCAAGGATTTTCGAGTACTGACCGACGTTGCCACCAATACCTACAAAAATCAGTGCCTTTGTCTTGTCGGTGATGCGCTGCTCGACGTTAGCGGGGTCCAGACACAGCGATTCGTCAACATCCGCGAATACAGGCGTCAAGCCTGCGTAGAGAATTGCGTGGTTAGTCGATACGAAGGTTAGCGGAGTAGTAATGACTTCCGCATCATCGCCCCATCCATTCTTCGTCTTGAGCAAGCGGAAAGCTAGCTCCAAACCTACGGTGTTCGACGAAAGAAAATGTGCGTGCGGCAGCCCGGTATAGGACTTCCATGCTTCTTCCATCTCAACAGTTTTAAAACCTAACCCAGTCCAGCCTTTCTCAAGACATTCACGAATCCCTTCAAGGCATTCGTCGACACGAAATTTAGGTACAAACAGTTGAATTGACATGTATTTAGCCTCGAATCACAAGTGCTGTGCGGTTTAAATTTTTATCCAATTACATCTTTCGCGGGGAAGCTCCCTAAGAGCCAGCCCAGCCGTCTGCAGATCAATGACTCTCGTGCTCCAAGAGGCGCTTGAGGTACTTACCGTAGCCATTTTTAATTAATGGCATAGCTAACGCGAGCAGTTGATCGTCCGATATCCATCCCTTGCGCCATGCCAACTCTTCAGGGCACGCGACTTTGAGGCCTTGTCGGTTTTCCAAGGTTGCAATGAAATGGCTCGCTTCAAGCAGGGACTCGTGAGTCCCAGTATCCAGCCAAGCATATCCCCTTCCCATAATTTCCACCGAGAGGTTGTTACGCTCCAGGTAAACGCGATTCACATCAGTGATTTCAAGTTCGCCACGCTCAGAGGGTTTAATGCTCTTAGCAATTTCCACTACGTTTGCATCATAAAAATAAAGACCGGTCACTGCGTAGCTCGATTTCGGCTCTAATGGCTTCTCTTCTAAACTAATAGCCTTGCCAGACTTGTCAAACTCGACCACGCCATAACGCTCTGGATCATTTACATGGTATGCAAAAACACTTGCGCCACTATCACGCTGCATAGCGTTTGCCAAGAGTTCCTGAAAATCGTGCCCGTGGTAAATATTATCGCCGAGTACTAATGCGCACGCATTACCGTCGAGAAATTCCTCACCAATGATGAATGCTTGAGCCAGTCCATCAGGGTATGGCTGAACGGCATAACTAAGATTGATTCCCCATTTTGAACCGTCGCCGAGGAGTTGCTCGAAACGAGGCGTATCCTGAGGGGTGGAAATAATCAATATGTCTCTAATTCCCGCAAGCATTAATGTGCACAGCGGATAGTAGATCATCGGCTTATCAAAAACCGGGAGAAGTTGTTTTGAAATTGCAAGCGTTGCTGGATGTAAGCGCGTACCCGAGCCACCCGCAAGAATTATACCTTTACGAAACATAATCATCCCTGCCTAGCCATATCAGAAATTGTGCGCCTAATGTGATTCTTCCAGTCAGGAATATTTATATTAAACACATTTTTAATTTTTGAGTTATCAAGTCTAGAGTTTTTTGGCCTAATAGCTTTGGTAGGATATTGGGCGCTGCTGACTGCTACGATATCCTCCTCAGTGCACTTCAAATCCATGCCTAAATCAAGAGCCTCAGTGACCAAATAACGAGCGTACTCATACCAACTCGCATAGCCCGATGCGACCAAGTGGTACGTACCACTCAGGCGCTGGGGATCCTCACCATTTAGAATTCTGTAAAGACACAGGATTGTTGTATCGGCAACCAACGATGCACTAGTAGGGGCTCCAGCCTGATCATTTACTACTGAAAAAGTACTTTTACTCGCAGCAAGACGCAGAATCGTTTTCGCAAAGTTACCACCCCGGGCGGAGTAAACCCAACTTGTTCTCATTAAAAGGTGGTTACATCCGCTACTAACAACTGCACTCTCACCTAGCGCTTTTGAGCGCCCGTAAGCGCTCAACGGATTAGGACGATCAATCTCTGTGTAAGGCAAAGCTGACTGCCCATCAAAAACATAGTCAGTAGAATAATGTACAAGCCAAGCACTGTTAATTACGGCGTAGTCCGCTAGAGCTTTAACCAGATGATGATTGATTTTTTGCGCTTCTTCCTCGCAAGTTTCCGCCAAATCTACAGCGTTATAAGCGGCAGCATTAACAATAATATCTGGACGTTCCAATTCAAGATAAGCTGATACCGCGTCCAAATCAGAAAGGTCGACTTTGCTACGATCACAAGCGACTAAGTTACCAAGTAGAGGCAAGGAGCGCTGCAGCTCCCACCCCACTTGCCCGTTACTACCAAATAGCATGATTTTTTTCATGTGTACTGCCTGCTTACCCAATCACGATAAGCGCCGCTAGTAACATTGCTAACCCATCCCTGATTATTCAAGTACCACTCAACAGTCTTGCGAATACCAGTTTCGAAAGTCTCTGCCGGTTTCCAGCCCAATTCACGTTCAAGCTTCCGTGCATCGATTGCGTACCGGCGGTCGTGGCCTGGGCGGTCAGTAACGTAAGCGATTTGCTGATGGTACGGCTGACCATCCGAACGCGGGCGCAGTTCGTCAAGTAATGCGCAAACAGTATGCACGATGTCGAGATTGGGCTTTTCATTCCAACCGCCGACGTTGTAGGTCTCACCGATTTTGCCGGCTTCGAGCACACGGCGGATTGCGCTGCAATGGTCTTTGACATAAAGCCAATCACGAATCTGCTGCCCATCGCCGTACACAGGCAAGGATTTACCGGCGAGCGCATTTACAATCATCAACGGAATGAGCTTTTCCGGAAAATGGTATGGGCCATAATTATTCGAACAATTGGTAGTCAGTACGGGTAAGCCATAAGTATGGTGGTAGGCACGTACCAAGTGGTCACTTGCAGCCTTGCTTGCCGAATAAGGACTGTTGGGTTCGTATTGGTGAGTTTCGGTAAAAGCCGGATCATCTTTTGCCAAAGATCCGTAAACCTCATCCGTCGATACGTGCAAGAAACGAAACGCCTCTTTCGCACTCTGCTCAAGTCCGCCCCAATAGGCTCGCACGGACTCTAATAAGCGGAACGTACCGACGATGTTTGTTTCAATGAAGTCTTCCGGACCATGGATCGAGCGATCAACATGGGATTCAGCAGCGAAATTGAGGATCGCACGTGGCTGATGCTCTCTTAACAAGCGTGCGACCAGTTCGCTATCACCGATGTCGCCTTGGATGAAGGTGTGCCGCGCATCCCCGTCCAAACTGGCAAGACTTTCCAGGTTCCCGGCGTAGGTCAGCTTGTCCAGGTTGACTACCTGTTCATCCGACTGCGCCAGCCAGTCCAGTACAAAGTTTGCCCCGATAAAACCGGCACCGCCAGTGACTAAGATGGTCATAAAATTAGATCTTTTTCAGTAGAACGACGAGGATGAGTCCGAGGTTTCCAAAGAACGTCTGCCGGTAGATACCAGCCCGCTGAAAACCCAGGATTCTTGGAAAGAGTTTCTGTTTACGTGCTTCTTTGAATCGACCAAAGGTCACCTGATGCTCAGGGCTCAGTCGATGATACATTGCTTCAAGCGCATGGATTATCTGATCATTCCATTTACAAAAACTGCCTCGGAAAATCAAAGGCAAACGCTCCAAACGGGCTAACCAGCCGGAATTCCCGCCTATCAGGTTTTCATCATGCTGACGGTAAAGCAGCATCGGCTCTGGATCATAATGAACTTCTCCTCCAGCACCGGAAATAAGTACATACGCCCACCAATCGTGGCACGGAACATCCACGCGATCCCCCGCTTCAAGCAGGAGTTTGCGCGCCGCTTGATTGAAGACCATTGTGTTCCCGCCACCGATGCTTTGAACCAAGGCGTTAGAAAAATGAGGGGGAAGTCTAAAACGTGGCGAGTATCCGCAGAAGTCACCGGACTCGCCAATTAATTCAGTACGACCGCAGTAAAGAGCAGGGATATCAGCGGGGACATTTTGTAGCCAGGTGACAGCCTTCTCAAGCTTCTCATCCTTCCAGATGTCATCTTGATCTGACCAGGCAAAGAATTTTGCAGTGATGTCGGATCGGCAAGCCAGGGACAGGAAATTGGCTACGAACCCTCTCTTGGGACCTTCCGAAATGTGAACGTGCTTTACGCCCATTGTGCTTCGAAATGTTTGCAGGATCTTCTGCGTCCCGTCTTGAGACCCATCATCGGAAACGTACAGCGTCCAATTGGGATACGTCTGACGTTGAAAAGACTTGAGTTGCTCAGCAAGAAACGACGCACCGTTGTAGGTGCACATGAGAATTGCAACGTTCGCAATAGGCTCGCCAGCTGCCTGGACGGCATGATCTGTACCAAAACGATGGTCTGAAACCGTCACAAAATCCCTCTTTGCGCGAACCGCCGCCCCATAGAGGCGTCATCACTATAAAAAACCATTGATATGTGTTTTGTTCTGAGCGAACGATTGTACATTCTACATCAATCGAAGCAACTCACACCTCCAAAAACCGACGACAGCCGTGCGTCTCACAGATCCGTCGAACAACGGAAAAAGGCCCATCGGGGTTTCGAAGCAGCAGAGATTGCCACTCTCCTCATGAGAGGAAAACGGCGAACAGGCGACGGTTGAAAATCTTCAATCGTCAACACACCAACGTGCGAGCAGTGGAGACCGGACAGGCCCTCCAGCCTCCGATCAACGGCGGTTTTTTATCTGTTTTGCCCGACTTAAACGTAACTCCATGCCAAATCCTAGGCTCTAGAGTAACTAAGACTGGCTGAATAGGAAAAAATCATAAATCCTTTGTGACTTTTTGATGTGTTGCGCCCGCTTTCCGCCCTATAAATATCGTGACTACACAAACAAGGAAGAACAGAATTTTATCGCGCATGCGGCGGCGACAACGCCAAGCGTTGAAAGATAGGGTCAATAACTGCCATCGGCTCAGCGAAAGCGAGCTCACAACAAACGGCGCAGAATCAACACCCACTAACTGAGCAATTAATTTTACCTGATCAAACCACCAACCATTATTGATAGTTCTATAACGAGACAAGATAGATTTAAATCCGGTATTTGCACCAACCTGGTTATGCTCATGCTGTCGATAATCCATGGATGGTACCGCGTCTATGAACCATTTAAATCGATGACTACGCGCATAAGCATAGAAAAACCAATCGTGCAGGCTCACCCGTTGTAAGACATCCCAATTGGTAACCACCGAAGCCTTAATGGACATGATCAAGCGTTTATTCAGTACGTAAGTACAACCGGGACCGGCCGCTTCGAACAAATAGTCCCATTCGACTTGAGCCTGAGCCTTGTCAAGTAATCGTGTTTTACCATCGGGCCAAAAGGCAATGACATTACTCGAATATGCTTCAGCTTTCTGCTGCTCCATGCGAGACACCGCGCGGAGAAGTTTATCCGCATACCAGATATCATCCTGATCCGCAAAAGCTACGTATTCAAAGTGATCTATTTCAACATCACGAATCAATCGGAAAAAATTGCGCGACGCGCCACCAAACTTTCCCGCTGTTGGTAATAAGACGACGTTGGATTCGGTAGCTGCTAGCCTCGAACACCAAACCTCAGTTCCGTCACTCGAAGGATCTACGCTGATATATACCGTAACGTCAACC
This sequence comes from Pseudomonas sp. PS01270, assembly GCF_029959775.1. Taxonomy (NCBI): domain Bacteria; kingdom Pseudomonadati; phylum Pseudomonadota; class Gammaproteobacteria; order Pseudomonadales; family Pseudomonadaceae; genus Pseudomonas; species Pseudomonas sp. PS01270. The sequence continues at coordinate 22,302 of NZ_JASCPT010000057.1, forward strand.
CCAGACTGACCTAGAATTGAAGCCATCTGCTCTTCAATCCAGCGCATTCCATTGTAAGCAGCTAACAACACTGCGACTTTTGGTAATTTTACAGACATGCCATTCCACTGGTAGCGCTTAGCTCGAAAGCCTTATTAATAAGATTGCCGTCACTTGGGATCGAGCTTACGAAAGAGGAGCCTGAGAGCGAGCAAGGAAATTTTAGCACTTCAGCTAGAAAACAGCTGCGTAGAAAGACGACCCGTTTTCTTTCGGTAAACGGATAACATCGGCTTCACAATTGATAAATCCGTGAAGGGCAAGCGCCAACTCACGCCTGATACAAACCAAGCTGAAGGAGTTCAGGTCAGCAACTCTAGCAACATCAAACGGCGTGCTTCCGTGACCGCCGGGCAACCCTACCGAAAAACCAGCCCAACACAGGACCAATCAACATGCCAATCAGCAACGCCAACACCGCGACAACCGACACCGGCAACTGCGGGCCGGAAAAACCCAGAAACAAAAGCGAAACCGATTGCTGATTCTCCAGCACAAACGCCAGAACAACCAGAACCATCAGCAGAAGAAAAACGCCAAGCAGTATGCGTTTCAGATTACGCATTCACGCGCCCTCGAATTTGAATAGCGAAGATCAAGCGCCCTCCTCCTCTTCCTCGTTCACGCGATCACGCAATTCCTTGCCCGGCTTGAAATGCGGCACGAATTTACCGTCCAGACTTACCGACTGGCCGGTTTTCGGGTTGCGGCCGACGCGCGGTGCGCGGTAGTGCAGGGAGAAGCTGCCAAATCCACGGATCTCGATACGATCACCGGTGGCGAGGCACTGAGACATTTGTTCAAGCATGGTCTTGATGGCCAGCTCCACATCCTTGGATGAGAGTAGCCCTTGATGGGTGACAATTCGTTCGATCAACTCCGACTTCGTCATATTTTTCCCTTCTTTTTCAAGCAGCTAGATCAGCGCTTGAAAGGTTTTAGCATGCCCGGAAGATTTTGAACAGCCCAGGGATTGACATATCTTTCCCGGGGTCAAAACGCCCATTTTCAGGGCACTCCAGTGGCGAGTCGGATCGCCGCTGCCCTAACGACACATCACCAGCATGGTCCGGGTCACGAAACCCGCCGGATTAAAGCCAAACGGGTATTCGTCTTCATCTTTGGCATCGTCAGAACGGGTGATGACCTTATAGCCCTTGCCTTTGCACTCCTTCGCTGCACGCTTCTGGCATTTCTCCCAACCGGAACCCAACCCGGAGCAATCGACCTCGATACCACTGACGCCGCGCACCGCATGGGTTTTCGCACTGGTGGTGCACCCTGCCAGCGCCAAGACCACTGCAACAACAAGTAACTTGTTCATCCACTTCCTTATGCCAGGCAAGCCTGACGACTAATGCTCAAGATCAAGCTTAGTCGCGAATAGGCGATTGATCCGATTAAAGAAACAGACCCGCAGGCGTCGGCATTGGTTTCATGCACGGTCGTACAAAGACCAAATCGCAGGCACAAAAAAGGGCGACCGAAGTCGCCCTTTTTAATGATCAAGCAGAACTCAGTTCTGTTTGGCCATTGCTTGACGCAGCAGTGCCGCCATAGTGGTGTCAGCTGCTTCGCCTTCCGGAGCTGCTTTCAGGCTCTGGATGGCTTCTTTCTCTTCAGCATCGTCTTTCGACTTGATCGAGAGCTGGATTACGCGGCTCTTGCGATCAACGCTGATGATCTTGGCTTCAACTTCCTGGCCTTCTTTCAGAACGTTGCGCGCGTCTTCAACGCGGTCACGGCTGATTTCGGAGGCTTTCAGGGTAGCTTCGATGTCGTCGGCCAGAACGATGATGGCGCCTTTGGCGTCAACTTCTTTCACGGTACCGGTCACGATAGCGCCCTTGTCGTTAACCGAGACGTACTCGGAGAACGGATCGCTTTCCAGTTGCTTGATGCCCAGGGAGATGCGCTCGCGCTCTGGGTCAACCGACAGGATGACGGTGTCCAGCTCGTCGCCCTTCTTGAAACGACGTACGGCTTCTTCGCCCACTTCGTTCCAGGAGATGTCGGACAGGTGAACCAGACCGTCGATGCCGCCGTCCAGACCAATGAAGATACCGAAATCGGTGATCGACTTGATGGTGCCGGAGATCTTGTCGCCCTTGTTGAACTGGCCAGAGAAGTCTTCCCATGGGTTCGACTTGCACTGCTTGATGCCCAGGGAGATACGACGACGCTCTTCGTCGATGTCCAGAACCATGACTTCCACTTCGTCGCCGACTTGTACGACTTTCGAAGGGTGGATGTTCTTGTTGGTCCAGTCCATTTCCGAAACGTGTACCAGACCTTCAACGCCTTCTTCCAGCTCAGCGAAGCAGCCGTAGTCGGTCAGGTTGGTTACACGAGCGGTAACGCGAGTGCCTTCTGGGTAACGGGCTTTGATAGCAACCCATGGATCTTCGCCCAGTTGCTTCAGGCCCAGGGAAACACGGTTGCGTTCGCGATCGTATTTCAGAACCTTGACGTCAATCTCGTCACCAACGTTGACGATCTCGGAAGGATGCTTGATGCGCTTCCAGGCCATGTCGGTGATGTGCAGCAGGCCGTCCACGCCACCCAGATCGACGAATGCGCCGTAATCGGTGAGGTTTTTGACGATACCTTTGACTTGCTGGCCTTCCTGCAGGGATTCCAGCAGAGCTTCACGCTCGGCGGAGTTCTCGGCTTCGAGGACGCTGCGACGGGAAACGACAACGTTGTTGCGCTTCTGGTCCAGCTTGATGACCTTGAATTCCAGCTCTTTGCCTTCCAGGTGCGTGGTGTCGCGCACTGGACGGACGTCAACCAGGGAACCTGGCAGGAACGCACGGATGCCGTTAACGTCGACAGTGAAGCCGCCTTTAACCTTACCGTTGATAACGCCCTTGACCACTTCCTCGGCTGCGAAGGCTGCTTCCAGAACGATCCAGCATTCAGCGCGCTTGGCTTTTTCACGGGACAGCTTGGTTTCGCCAAAGCCGTCTTCAACCGAATCCAGAGCAACGTGAACTTCATCACCAACGTTGATGTTCAGTTCGCCAGCATCGTTGTAGAACTGCTCAAGCGGGATGAGTGCTTCAGACTTCAGACCAGCGTGAACGGTTACCCAGCGAGCCTGGTAATCGATATCAACGATAACACCGGTGATGATGGAGCCTGCCTGAAGGTTCAGGGTTTTCAGGCTTTCTTCAAAGAGTTCCGCAAAGCTTTCGCTCATTTTAATTCCTGTAGATGAGGGCGAAGTAAACGCCCATCTCCACACCCCAGACGGTGTGGGTTAGTTTCATTTAAAAGAAGCACCGCAGGACTATGACTGGTCCCCTGCGGCCCTCTTGGTCACCCGGCGATATCGCGAATGGCGATCTCGCTCATGATGCGCTCAAGCACCTGATCGATGGAAAGCTCCGTTGAATCCAGCTGAATCGCGTCGGCCGCCGGCTTGAGCGGGGCTACTGCGCGCTGGGTGTCACGCTCATCGCGTGCACGGATCTCATCTAGCAGACTCGACAGACTAACACCCTCGACTTTGCCCTTCAACTGCAAATATCGACGGCGCGCCCGCTCCTCGGCACTGGCGGTGAGGAAAATCTTCAGTGGTGCATCCGGAAAAACCACCGTGCCCATGTCGCGGCCGTCGGCCACCAGGCCCGGCGCTTCCTGGAAAGCACGCTGGCGCTGCAGCAGCGCCTCGCGCACAGCGGGCAGCGCAGCCACTTGCGAGGCGCCGAAACCGACGCTTTCGGTGCGGATGACATCGCTGACTTCGTCGCCTTCGAGAATGATCCGCTGCAGCTGACCTTCGGTCGCGGCGATGAACTGCACATCCAGATGAGCGGCCAATGTCTTCAGCAGCTCTTCATTGGTCAGGTCGACGCCATGGTTGTGCGCAGCAAACGCCAGCAATCGATAAAGCGCACCGGAATCCAGCAGGTTCCAGCCCAGACGCTTGGCCAGAATCCCGGCGACCGTGCCTTTACCGGAGCCGCTTGGCCCATCGATGGTGATGACCGGTGCAATGTTTTTCACGACTGAGCCTCTTGTGCCACACGAATGCCGACTTGCCCGCACAGTGCGAGGAAGTTGGGGAACGAGGTCGCGACGTTGGCGCAATCATGGATGCGGATCGGTGCGGTAGCGCGCAACGAGGCAACGCTGAAGGCCATGGCGATACGGTGGTCGCCGTGCCCGTGCACTTCACCGCCGCCGATCTGGCCGCCGTCGATGATGATGCCGTCCGGGGTCGGTTCGCACTTGACGCCCAGCGCCAGCAAACCGTCCGCCATGACCTGAATCCGGTCGGATTCCTTGACCCGCAGCTCTTCGGCGCCGGTGAGCACGGTACGCCCTTCGGCGCACGCAGCCGCAACGAACAGGACCGGGAATTCGTCGATGGCCAGCGGCACCAGCTCCTCCGGAATCTCGATACCTTTGAGTTTAGCTGCGCGCACGCGCAAGTCAGCCACTGGTTCGCCACCGACCTCACGCTGGTTTTCCAGAGTGATATCGGCACCCATCAGCCGCAGGATGTCGATCACGCCAGTACGGGTCGGGTTGATGCCGACGTGCTCAAGCACCAGCTCGGAACCCTCGGCGATCGAGGCCGCGACCAGGAAGAACGCCGACGACGAGATATCGCCCGGCACTTCGATGTGAGTCGCGGTGAGCTTGCCGCCGGATTCGACCGAAGCCGTGGCGCCGTCGACGCTGACCGGGTAGCCGAAGCCACGCAGCATGCGCTCGGTGTGATCGCGGGTCGGTGCCGGCTCGGTCACCGTGGTCTTGCCTTCAGCATAGAGACCGGCAAGCAGCAGGCAGGATTTCACCTGGGCACTGGCCATCGGCATGGTGTAGGTCAGGCCTTTGAGCTTGTGACCACCGCGAATGGTCATCGGTGGACGACCTTCGGCAGCGGTTTCGATCACGGCGCCCATTTCTCGCAGAGGATTAGCCACGCGATTCATCGGACGCTTGGACAGCGAAGCGTCGCCGGTCAAGGTGCTGTCGAAGTTCTGCGCCGCCAGCAGGCCGGAGAGCAGACGCATCGAGGTGCCGGAGTTGCCCAGGTAGATCGGGCCAGGCGCAGGTTTCAGGCCGTGCAGGCCGACACCGTGGATGGTCACGCGGCCGTGATGTGGGCCTTCGATGACCACGCCCATGTCGCGAAACGCCTGCAAGGTCGCCAGGGCGTCTTCGCCCTCGAGGAAGCCTTCGACTTCGGTGACGCCTTCGGCCAGCGAGCCGAGCATGATCGAACGGTGGGAAATCGATTTGTCGCCCGGTACGCGAATCCGACCGGACAGGCGGCCACCAGGTTGAGCCAGGAAGATCAGATCGTTGGAATTCATAGCGTCCACATAGGCCCTGCGGGCCAGGATTTTACTGAAATGCTCGCGGGCAACCCGGGCGCGCGTGAAAACGCCCAACAATTGGTGCCCATCCCCTGCATCGACCGCGTCGCGCAAGGCGTCGAGGTCGCTGCGAAATGTATCGAGTGTGCGCAGGACAGCCTCGCGGTTGGCGAGGAAGATGTCGTGCCACATCACCGGGTCGCTTCCGGCGATTCTTGTGAAATCGCGAAAACCACCGGCAGCGTAACGGAAGATCTCCAGATTTTCATTGCGCTTGGCCAACGAATCGACCAGACCGAAGGCCAGCAGATGCGGCAAATGACTGGTCGCGGCCAGCACTTCATCGTGACGCTCGACCTGCATGTGCTCGACATCGGCGCCCAGTTCGCGCCACAGGCGATCGACCACCGCCAGCGCGGCAGGATCGGTCTGCTCGAGCGGCGTCAGGATCACCTTGTGCCGGCGGAACAGCTCGGCATTCGAGGCTTCCACCCCGCTCTGTTCGGAACCGGCAATCGGGTGCCCGGGGACGAAACGCGCCGGCATGCCGCCGAACGCTTCGGTCGCCGCGCGCACTACGTTGCCTTTGGCGCTGCCGACATCCGTAAGAATCGCCTGCCCCAGGTCCATGACAGCCAGACGCGCGAGCAGCTTTTCCATGGCCAGAATCGGCACCGCCAGCTGAATCACATCGGCACCGATGCAAGCCGCCGCCAAATCGTCTTCGCAGCGATCGACCACACCCAATTCGACCGCGAGCTTGCGCGATTGCGGATCCAGATCGACGCCGACCACTTCACGGCACAAGCCGCTTTCACGCAAACCCTTGGCAAACGAACCACCGATCAGCCCCAGACCAACCACCACAAGGCGACCGATCATAGGTGCAGCAGGTTGCAGCGCAGTGACATCAACCACGAGCCAGAACCTTGCGCAGCGCCTCAAGGAAACGGCTGTTTTCTGCCGGCAGACCGATGGTCACCCGCAGGTGGTTCGGCATGCCGTAATTGGCCACCGGACGCACGATCACGCCTTCGCGCAGCAAGCCCTGAAATATCGGTGCGGCTACTTGACCGAGGTCGACGCAGATGAAGTTGCCTTTCGATTCGATCCAGCTCAAGCCCAACTCACGGAAACCGGCCTGCAACTGCTGCATGCCCGCCTCATTGAGCTGACGGCTTTGCGCCAGATATTCCTCGTCCTTCAGCGCCGCACAGGCCGCCGCCAAAGCGAGGCTGTTGACGTTGAACGGCTGACGCACACGGTTCAGCACATCCGCCACCACCGGGGTGGACAGGCCGTAGCCAACACGCAATGACGCCAGACCATAAGCCTTGGAGAAGGTGCGTGAAACCAGCAGGTTCGGGTAAGCGGCGAGGAAATCCAGGCCATCCGGCAGATCGCTGCCTTCGGCGTACTCGATGTACGCCTCGTCCAGCACCACCAGAACGTGCTCCGGAACATCCTGAAGAAACTCGTCCAGCGCCTCAGCGCCGAACCAGGTACCGGTCGGGTTGTTCGGGTTGGCGATAAATACGACGCGGGTATTGGCATCAATGGCCGCGAGCATTGCAGGCAGGTCATGCCCCCAATCCTTGGCCGGCACCACTTTGGCCTGCGCGCCGACCGCCTGAGTGGCGATCGGATACACCGCAAACGCGTGCTCGCTAAACACCGCATTCAGGCCCGGTGCCAGATAGGCACGCGCGACCAGCTCAAGAATGTCGTTGGAGCCGTTGCCCAAGGTGACCTGGCTCAGCTCGACACGGCATTGCTCGGCCAGCAGGGATTTCAGCGCGAAACCGTTGCCGTCCGGATAACGGGTCAGCTCGGCCAGTTCTTCGCGGATCGCCGCCAAGGCTTTCGGACTGGCGCCCAGAGGGTTTTCGTTGCTCGCCAGTTTGACGATTTTGGCCGGATCCAGATCCAGCTCGCGCGCCAGTTCGTCCACAGGCTTGCCCGGAACGTACGGCGAAAGTTGTTGCACGCCCGGCTGTGCCAGAGCGAGGAAGTTGCCACTCATTTGCTACCGCCCCTTAGAGAACTGCTTTCGGGTAGGAACCCAGCACTTTGAGTGCTACTGCTTCCTGACTGATCTTTTCCAGCACACCTTTGATCAACGGATCACGGTGGTGGCCGACGAAGTCGATGAAGAACACGTAGGTCCATTTGCCGCTGCGCGACGGACGGGTTTCGATGCGAGTCAGGTCGATGCCATTGTCGTGGAACGGCACCAGCAGCTCGTGGAGCGCGCCGGGCTTGTTGCTCATCGACACGATGATCGAGGTCTTGTCGTCGCCGGTCGGCGGCACTTCCTGGTTACCGATCATCAGGAAGCGCGTCGAGTTGTCCGGGCGATCTTCGATCTTCTCGGCCAGACGCGTCAGGCCGTACAGCCCTGCCGCCATGTCGCCAGCGATCGCCGCCGAATTCCACTCACCCTTGACCCGCTTGGCGGCTTCAGCGTTGCTCGACACCGCGACGCGTTCGACATTCGGGTAATGCGCGTCCAGCCACTTGCGGCACTGGGCCAGCGACTGCGCATGGGAATAGATGCGGCTGATGCTGTCGGTCTTGGTATTTTCGCCGACCAGCAAATGATGGTGGATGCGCAGCTCGACTTCGCCGCAGATCACCATGTCGTGTTCGAGGAAGCTGTCCAGCGTGTGATTGACCGCGCCTTCGGTGGAGTTTTCCACCGGCACCACGCCGAAATTCACCGCACCGGCCGCCACCTCACGGAACACTTCGTCGATTGCCGCCATCGGCTTGCTGATCACTGCGTGGCCGAAGTGCTTCATCGCTGCCGCTTGGGTGAAGGTGCCTTCAGGACCGAGATAAGCCACTTTCAGTGGCTGCTCCAGCGCCAGGCACGACGACATGATTTCGCGGAACAGCCGCGCCATTTCTTCGTTGCCCAGCGGCCCCTGATTGCGCTCCATCACACGCTTGAGCACCTGAGCTTCGCGCTCGGGACGATAGAACACCGGCACTTCGCCTTCGGCCAGCGAGGCCATCTTCACGCGGGCGACTTCCTGGGCGCAACGCGCACGCTCACTGATCAGCTCGAGGACCTTGGTGTCCAGAGCGTCGATGCGAACGCGCAGTGCCTTGAGTTCTTGCTCGGACATCAGCCGTGTTCCTTCTCGAATTCCGCCATGTACTCCACCAGCGCGTTGACCGCGGTGATGTCGACGGCGTTGTAGATGGAGGCGCGCATGCCGCCCACCGAGCGGTGGCCCTTGAGGTTGAGCAGGCCGCGCTCGTCGGCACCGGCGAGGAACGGCTTGTCCAGACGATCATCAGCCAGACGGAACGGCACGTTCATCCATGAGCGATCCGACTTGTTGATCGGGTTGCTGTAGAGGCCACTGGCGTCGATGAAGTCGTACAGGGTGCGCTGCTTGACGTCGTTGAGCCTGGCGATCGCTTCGACGCCGCCCTGCTCTTTCAGCCATTGGAACACCAGACCGGACAGGTACCAGGCCAGCGTCGGCGGGGTGTTGTACATCGAACCGTTATCAGCGGCGACCTTGTAGTTGAGCATGGTCGGGCACAGCGAGCGGGCCTTGCCGAGCAAGTCTTCGCGGATGATGTTGACGACGATGCCGCTCGGGCCGATGTTCTTCTGCGCGCCGGCGTAGATCATGCCGAAACGCGAAATATCGACCGGGCGCGAGAGGATGTCCGAAGACATGTCCGCCACCAGTGGCACGTCACCGGTTTGCGGGATCCACTGGAATTCCAGACCGCCGATGGTTTCGTTCGGCGCGTAGTGAACGTAAGCGGCGTCTTTCGACAGGTTCCACTCGTTCTGGCCGGGAATGGCGAAATAGTCGTAAGGCTTGGCAGTGGCAGCAACGTTGACGTGGCCATAGCGCGAGGCTTCTTCGATGGCTTTCTGCGACCAGATACCGGTGTCGATGTAGTCGGCCGAGCCGCCTTCAGGCAACAGGTTCAGCGGGATCTGCGCGAATTGCTGGCTGGCGCCGCCCTGCAGAAACAGCACTTTGTAGTTCGACGGGATATTCAGCAGGTCACGCAGATCCTGCTCGGCCTGGGTGGCAATGGACACGAACTCATCGCTGCGATGGCTCATTTCCATGACCGACAGACCCTTGCCGTGCCAATCAAGGAGTTCACCCTGGGCGCGCTGCAGGACAGCTTCAGGCAGCGCCGCCGGACCGGCGCAGAAGTTATAGGCTCGCTTGCTCACATCCAATCTCGCTCTGATTTGGTGGTCACTTGAATCTTCTGGTTTGCGGCTGATCGTTCCCACGCTCCGCGTGGGAATGCATCCAATGACGCTCTGCGTCATGGGACGCGGAGCGTCCCCAGCGGCATTCCCACGCAGAGCGTGGGAACGATCATCCGCAGTGTTGCAAATTTTCATACCGGACAAATAACAAGGGGGCGAATTCTCATCCGCCCCCTCGTTTGTCCGCTTATTCCTGCGGTTCTTCGTCTGCTGCGGCGTCGAGTTGCTGGTCTTCACCCGCTTCGTCGATACCGACGCTGCCTGCGATTTCCTCGCCCTCTTCACCTTCGAGCTCTTCGCCTTCGATTTCCGAAGGCTCCTGAACCCGCTCCAGCCCGACCAGGGTTTCATCCTTGGCCAGCTTGATCAGCGTCACGCCCTGTGTGTTACGACCCAGGCTCGACACTTCGTCGACACGGGTACGCACCAGAGTGCCCTGATCGGAGATCAGCATGATTTCTTCGCCGTCGAGCACCTGTACCGCGCCGACCAGACGGCCGTTACGCTCGTTGCTGACCATGGCGATCACGCCCTGACCGCCACGCTTGTACTCAGGGAACTCGGTGATCGCGGTGCGCTTGCCATAACCACGCTCGGAAGCGGTGAGGATCTGGCTGCCTTCTTCCGGGATCAGCATGGAAATCAGCTTCTGCCCTTCCGGCAGACGCATGCCGCGCACGCCGCGAGCGGTACGGCCCATGGCACGCACGTCGGACTCTTTGAAACGGGTGACCTTGCCGCCGTCGGAGAACAGCATCACTTCGCGCTCGCCATCGGTGATGGCTGCAGAGATCAGCACGTCGCCTTCGTCCAGCTCCAGAGCGATCAGACCGACGCTGCGCTGACGGCTGAAGGATTCCAGCGGGGTCTTCTTCACGGTGCCGTTGGCGGTGGCCATGAAGATGTAGTGACCTTCGGTGTATTCCTCGACCGGCAGCATGGTGGTGATGTATTCACCATCATCCAGCGGCAGCAGGTTGACCAGCGGACGACCACGGGCCGCGCGGGATGCTTCCGGAATTTCGTAGGTCTTGAGCCAGTACACCTTGCCCTTGCTGGAGAACAGCAGCAGCGTGGTGTGGCTGTTGGCGACCAGCAGGTGAGCGATGTAGTCCTCATCCTTGACGCCGGTAGCCGATTTGCCTTTGCCACCACGACGCTGAGCCTGGTACGCAGCCAGCGGCTGGGTCTTGGCGTAGCCACCGTGGGAGATGGTCACGACGCGCTCTTCTTCCGGGATCATGTCGCCCAGGGTCAGATCGAGACGGGCATCGAGAATTTCGGTGCGGCGCACGTCGCCGTATTCGGCGCGGATCACTTCCAGTTCTTCGCGGATCACTTCCATCAGGCGCACAGCGCTGTTGAGGATGCGGATCAGCTCGCCGATCTGGTTGAGAATCTCTTGATACTCGGCCAGCAGCTTCTCGTGCTCCAGACCGGTCAGACGGTGCAGGCGCAGTTCGAGAATGGCTTGCGCCTGTTCTGGCGAGAGGAAGTACTTGCCTTCACGCAGACCGTATTGCGGATCGAGGTTTTCCGGACGGCACGAATCGGCACCGGCACGTTCAACCATCGCCACCACAGCTGAGGATTCCCAAGGCGTGCTGATCAGCGCTTCCTTGGCTTCCGATGGCGTTGGCGACGCCTTGATCAGGGCGATCACCGGGTCGATGTTCGACAGGGCAACGGCCTGGCCTTCGAGAATGTGCCCACGCTCGCGCGCCTTGCGCAGTTCGAACACGGTACGACGGGTAACCACTTCGCGACGGTGACGGACGAAGGCTTCCAGCAGATCCTTGAGGTTGAGGATGCGTGGGCGGCCGTCGATCAGCGCGACGATGTTGATACCGAACACCGATTGCAGCTGGGTCTGGGCGTAGAGGTTGTTGAGGATCACCTCCGGCACTTCGCCGCGACGCAGTTCGATCACGACACGCATACCGTCCTTGTCGGACTCGTCGCGCAGCTCGGTGATGCCTTCGAGCTTCTTCTCTTTGACCAGCTCGGCGATCTTCTCGATCAGACGCGCCTTGTTCAGCTGGTAAGGCAGCTCGGTGATGACGATCTGCTGACGGCCACCGACCTTGTCGATGTCTTCGATGATCGAGCGGGCACGCATGTAAATGCGTCCGCGACCGGTGCGGTAGGCTTCGATGATGCCGGCACGACCGTTGATGATCGCGGCCGTCGGGAAGTCCGGACCGGGGATGTATTGCATCAGCTCATCGACGGTCAGCTCAGGGTTGTCGATGAGGGCCAGGCAACCGTCGATGACTTCACCGAGGTTATGCGGCGGAATGTTGGTCGCCATGCCTACGGCGATACCGCTGGAACCGTTGACCAGCAGGTTCGGCACGCGGGTCGGCATGACCGCCGGGATCAGTTCGGTGCCGTCGTAGTTCGGCACCCAGTCCACGGTTTCCTTGTGCAGGTCAGCCAGCAGCTCGTGCGCCAGCTTGGTCATGCGCACTTCGGTGTATCGCATGGCCGCAGCGTTGTCGCCATCGACCGAACCGAAGTTGCCCTGGCCGTCGACCAGCAGGTAGCGCAGGGAGAAAGGCTGGGCCATGCGAACGATGGTGTCGTACACGGCAGTGTCACCGTGCGGGTGATACTTACCGATCACGTCGCCGACGACACGGGCAGATTTCTTGTACGGCTTGTTGTAGTCGTTGCCCAGCTCGCTCATCGCGAACAGTACGCGACGGTGCACGGGCTTGAGGCCATCGCGCGCATCCGGCAGTGCACGGCCGACGATCACGCTCATTGCGTAGTCGAGGTAGGACTGTTTCAGCTCGTCTTCGATATTGACCGGGAGGATTTCTTTGGCCAGTTCGCCCATGAGAAGCCTGATTCCTTTTTCTGGTGAAACTTCGTCATATCCATGTGGGAGCAACGAAGCTCGTCGGGGCCGGCCGAGTGCCATGCGCCGACTTACGACAAATCAACATTGGATCGCGGATTTGCGCAGTAAAGACAGCTCCGTGGAGCCGCCTCGGAAAACGCCGGATGTTATCACAAAGGCCGCCACGCACCTATCCCCCAGATGCGCATGGAGCATAGTTAGTTGACCGATGACAGGCTTGAGGGGGACGACAGAAGCTCTGAGCTTCTTTGAATGTGAAATCCGGGGCAGATTTACAGTTGTTTATTGACATTCAGGCCCTCATCGCTGGCAAGCCAGCTCCCACAGGTTCAATGCCGGGCACAAAACCTGTGGGCGCTGGCTTGCCAGCGAT
>NZ_JASCPT010000058.1:0-34510 GCF_029959775.1 Pseudomonas sp. PS01270
TTTTCTGCCGCGAAGCTGAGAATCCCTTGTGGGAGCGAGCCTGCGCGCGAAAGCGCCCTCACATTCAACATCAAAGTCGACTGTCACGACGCCTTCGCGAGCAGGCTCGCTCCCACATGGGTTCTGCGCCGGACGCGAGCAGGCTATGCTGCCCGATCATTGTCCTGATCGAGACCTTGCCATGTCCGCCCCCAGCATGACCCTGTACCACAACACCCTGTCGCCCTTCGTCCGCAAGGTCATGGTGCTGCTGCACGAAACCGGTCAGCAGGATCGTGTCGCGCTGCAGGACTGTGTGCTCAGCCCGGTCAGCCCGGACCCGGCGCTGATCGCCGACAACCCGTTGAGCAAGATCCCCGCCCTGCGCCTGGCCGATGGCAATGTCATCCATGACAGCCGCGTCATCCTCGAATACCTCGATCAGCAGCACGTCGGCAATCCGCTGATCCCCCGTGAAGGTGCGGCGCGCTGGCGACGCCTGACCCTGGCGTCGATGGCCGACGGGATCATGGATGCCTCGGTGATGGTGCGTTATGAAACCGTGCTGCGCCCGGTGGAAAAACACTGGGACGAATGGCTCGACGCCCAGCGCGACAAGATCCGCCGCGCCCTCGCCGTGCTGGAGAGCGAAGCGATTGCCGAGCTGACCAGCCACTTCGATGTCGCGGCGATCAGCGTGGCCTGCGCGCTGGGCTATCTGGATCTGCGCTTCCCGGACATGGACTGGCGTGCAGCCAATCCGCAACTGGCCAACTGGTATTTTGAAGTGAGTCAGCGACCGTCCATGGTGGCGACGATGCCCAAGCCTTAGATCTGGGCTGCCTGTTCCGGCCTCTTCGCGAGCAGGCTCGCTCCCACAGTTGACCACATTCCAATGTGGGAGCGAGCTTGCTCGCGAATGCACCAACTCGGTTTCGGAGGTAGTGACGCAATAAGCAGCGTCACCAAAACCTCCGCTTCCCGCTGTTCCTCGCGTAACCCAAGCCACCCGCTCATTGCATCGCCTCCACGTCAAACTCCAGCGGCCTGGCCGGCTTCAAACCAATCCTGTACCAGTCCAGTTTGCGCGTGAGCACCATGAACACGCCGAGCAGACCGAACAGCATCAGCGAGCCCATCAGCAGCGCGTAGTCCTCGGCACTGAGCAAGCCGTACAGCAAGCCATACAGCGCCGCCAGCCCGGCCGAGAAGCTCAAGCCATGCCGCGCGCTGCGCAGGACGTGGCTGACATAGAAGCCGATCAGCAACACGCAGCCACTCGCCGACAACAGATACGCCAGCGCAAAACCGATGTGTTCCGACAGCGACAACAGCAGCAGGTAAAAGAACGCCAGCGCAACACCGACCAGGGCATATTGCACCGGGTGCACCGCCAGGCTCTTGAGCACTTCGAAGAGGAAGAAACCGGCGAAGGTCAGGACGATGAACAGCAGCGCGTATTTGATCGCCCGGTCGCTCTTCAGGTACTGATCCACCGGGTCGATGAAGCTGACGCCGAAGCTGCGGCCGTTGAATGCATCACAGTCGCCAGCGACGCAGCGCTCCATCGCCTCTTGCAGGTTGGTGGAGAAAAACGAGGTTTGCCAGTCGGCGCTGAAACCCTGATCGTTGATCTCGCGCTTGGCCGGCAGGAAGTTGCCGACGAAGCTGGGGTGCGGCCAATTGGCGGCGAGGCTGACGCTGCTGGTCTTGCCCACCGGCACCACCCGCAGCGAGCCGGTGCCTTGCAGGCGCAGGTCGAAACCGAAGGTCAGTTGCGTGGCTTTGCTGGCGTCCAGTGCCGGTAGCGTCACGTGTACGCCCTCACCGATCCAGGCCACTTCGCTGCCGGGCACGAAGTCCAGTTGCTGGCCGCCGAGCTCGAGTTTCAGCGCGTTTTCGATGCCGCGAATATCGCTGATACCGACGGCAAGGAACGGCGCGTCGAATTGGTAATCGGCAAAATTCTCCTTGATGCCCAACTGCGCCGGCAGGGAAAAATGCCCATCGATGCGGTTGTCGGCGTGGAACAGTCGCGCCTCGTAAATGCCGCGTTTGCGCAGTTCGGTTTGTACTTGCCCGTCGAGCTCGAAACGCTCCGGCAGAAAGTACAGACGCCCGCGCGCTTCGCTGACTTCTTCGTAGCGCTTGTTGGTTTTCTCGTTGGTTTTCCAGGTGCGCACCACCTTGCGATACGGCACTACCATCACCGGCCCGGTCAGTTGCTGGCTGTAACTGGAGCTGCGCGCGATGTCTTCGAGCACACCGTCGCGCAGTTGCTGACGCTCATCGATGATGCCGTCGATCATCAGCAAGGGGATCAGCAACAGCAGGATCAGCAAGGCGATCGCGCCGAGTTTGATGGTCAGATTCTTGTTCATGGGACTCTCCCTGTTTGGATGTGGGGAGTCTGCTGATGCAGTGTGGTGGCAGTGTGGTGGGAATATGGAGATTGTGTGGAGAATGCACTCCCCTGTGGGAGCGAGCCTGCTCGCGAAGGCCGCGACTGGGTTTCAAGGCAAGCGCAATACCACTTCAACCCCGCGCTCGACATTGCCAATGCGCATCACCCCGCCATGCAACTTGACCACTTCTTCAACGAAGTTCAGCCCCAGTCCGGTGCTCTTGCGTCCGCTGTCCGGGCGCGGCAGCGAGTAGAAGCGCTCGGTCAGGCGCGGCAAGGCGTAATCGGGAATCGGCGTGGTCTGGTTGAACAGGCGGAACTCGATCTGCTCGCCAACCCGCTCGGCGCTCAAGCGCAACAGCCCCGACGTCGGGGTGAAATCGAGTGCGTTTTCCAGCAGATTGCCCAACGCCTGGCGCAGCAGAAACGGCTCGCCAATCAACAGCAGATCCTCGCCGATCGCTTGCTCGACGCGCAGTTGTTTGCCCTCGATCCGCGCGGCCTGCGCCTTGAGCAGTTCTGCGACCAACGCCGCCAGCGGCACTGCCACCTGTTCTTCCAGCCCTTGGCGTTGCTCGACCTGAGCCAGGTTGAGCAGGCGCTCGATCAACTGCTGCATCCGCGCGCTTTCGCTGTCGATGTTGCTGACAAAGCGCAAACGCTGGACGGCCGGCATATCACTTTGCAGCAACTCCGCCGCGCCACGAATCGCTGCCAGCGGACTCTTCAACTCATGGGTCAGGGTGTGTACATAGCGTTCGACGTAGGCCTTGCCTTCGAGCTGCGTGCGCATCTGCTCAACCGCTGTGGCCAGTTGCTCCAGCTCGCCGCCGCGATAATGCGGCACTTCCACGCGCCGGCCTTCGCTGACCGCCTGGGCATAACCGGTCAAACGGTGCAGCGCGCGGCTCAGCCACCATGAGAGCAAGGCGCCGAAGAGCAGACCGAGGCCGATCAGTCCGGCGCCGTAAAACAGCAAGCGCCGCTCGGTGCGATCAACGTAGGGTTGCAGCGAACTGTTGGGCTTGGCCACGGTGACCACGCCGATGATCTTGCCGTTGTCGCGGATCGGCGCGCCGACATGCATCACTGAAGAGCTCGGATCGTCAGGATCACTGCGGCTGGAGCGCGCGCCGTACTCGCCGCGCAGGGTCAGGTAGACGTCGTTCCAGCGCGAATAATCCTGGCCGACCGCGACGCCGCTGGAGTCGAGCACGACGATGCCCTTGGCATCGGTGACATAGATGCGGTGGTTGACCTGGTTTTTCGGCAAGCCCCAGATGGTCGCTTGCGGCTGCCGCTCGCCATAGGCGCGGAGCAATTGCGGCCAGCGGTTCTCGCTGAGGGTGCCGGCCTTGAAGTCGTCGCGCAGGATTTCAGCCATCAGGTTGGCGGTGTCGACCAGCGTCTCTTCGGTGGACTGACGCACGCCGGGGCGAATTTCTTCCATCACGGTGTTGAGGACGAAATACCCGGTCAGGCCGACAAACAGCACGTACACCAGAAAGATCCGCAGCCCCAACGACATCAGCTGTGCCCCGGGCTGTAGCTGTAACCGAGGCCGCGATGGGTCTGGATCGGCTCGGCCTCGGCACGTACCAGGCGCAACTTGGCGCGCAGGCTTTTGATGTGGCTGTCGATGCTGCGCTCGTAGCCGGCGTCGGCCGCTACGCCCAGCGCATCGAGCAATTGCTCGCGGCTGAACACCCGCTCAGGTTGTTCGAGCAGGCATTGCAACAAGCGGAATTCATGGCGGGTCAGGCTCAGCGGCTGGCCGCGATAGCTGATCTGCACGCGTTCAGCATCGATGCGAAACAACGTTGAGCCTGCTTCCAGGGTTGCACGCGGCGCCATGCGCTTGAGGATGGCTTTGACCCGCGCCGCCACTTCACGCGGGCTGAACGGCTTGACCACGTAATCGTCGGCACCGATCTCCAGACCCACCACGCGGTCGATCTCGGCGTCGCGGGCGCTGAGAAACAGCACCGGCACTTCCGTGAAGCGTCGCAACTGCTTGCAGGTTTCGAAGCCACTGATGTCCGGCAGACCGATATCGAGAATGATCAGGTCGGCCGGGGTCTGCCGCTGATGCTCCAGCGCCGCTGCGCCGAGGCTCAGCCACGTGGTGCTGAACCCCTCGCCTTGCAAGGCAAAAATCAGTGTGTCGGCAATCGCCGCTTCGTCTTCGACAATCAGGATGTGCGGCATGGCGTCCGAGCCCGTGGCAGTTAGTGCGCGAACGGTGCCCCAAGCCCGGGGTTACGTCAATCAGACCACTTAGCAGTCAGGCTTGTCGGCGGTGTAACGCCGTGCCGGGTTGACCGCCGCGCCGAACTCGCGCAAGGCCTTGGCGCCGATCAGCAGCGGATAGTTGAAGTGGCTGCGGTCGGTCAGGTTGACCTCGACGGTGCGCTTGACGTTGCCCAGGCACAGCTCCAGATCGACCACCGGGCGCTTGGCGACATCGCTGCTGTCGCGCTCTTCATCGTCCTCGTCGGAACGGCTTTTGATCTTGCTGATCCGCGCGACCTTGTGCTCGAAAACCTTGTTGCTGGCGTCCTTGGTGGCGAGGCGGAAACGCACCCAGTCGTCGCCATCACGGGTGAAGGTCTCGATGTCCTTGGCCGACAGCGAGGCGGTCAGCGCGCCGGTGTCCATCTTGGCCTTGAGCACTTCGCCACCGATTTCCGGCAGCGCGATGTATTCGTAGCGACCGTACAGCGTCGGCTCGGCGGCCATGACCGGCAGCGCGACGAGAGCAAACAGAGCAAGGAGGGATTTCACGTAAGGGGCTTCCTTGGGAGGTTGGGCAACGGGATTTTAGACCGTCGCGCGGTTGATCGTTCCCACGCTCTGCGTGGGAATGCATCCAGTGACGCTCTGCGTCACAGGGGACGCGGAGCGTCCCGGGCGGCGTTACCACGCAGAGCGGGGGAACGATCAGGTTAACGGGACTGAAGTGAAACATTCGTCAGCACCGATTTGGCCTGTCGCGTGAAGCTGCTTATCATGGCTCGCCCCTGCCACTTCATAGAGTTGCTTATGCGCCGCCTGCTCACCGGCTGTTTCGTCACCCTGCTGCTGTTGCTCAACACCCTGATCCTGATCGGGCCGTTGATGGTGTTTGCCCTGCTCAAGCTGGTCGCACCCGGGCGCTGGCGGGATTACGCGTCGGGGGCGGTGATGTGGATCGCCGAGACCTGGGCCGAAATCGACAAGCTGATCTTCCAGCTGTGCATCCCGACGCAGTGGGACATTCGCGGCGGCGACGATCTGCGCCGCGACACGTCCTATCTGGTGGTCAGCAACCATCAATCGTGGGTCGACATTCCGGCACTGATCCAGACCCTCAACCGGCGCACGCCGTTCTTCAAGTTCTTTCTGAAGAAAGAGCTGATCTGGGTGCCGTTCCTCGGCTTGGCGTGGTGGGCGCTGGATTACCCGTTCATGAAGCGCTACACCAAAGCCTTTCTGGCAAAGAACCCCGAGCTGGCGGGCAAGGATCTGGAAATCACCAAAGCGGCGTGCGAGCTGTTCAAGCGCCAGCCGGTGACGGTGGTGAATTATCTGGAAGGCACGCGCTACACCCTGGCGAAAAGTACCCAGCAGGAATCACCGTTCAACCACTTGCTCAAACCCAAGGCCGGCGGCGTGGCGTTCGTGCTGGCGGCGATGGGTGAACAACTCGATGCGATGCTCGATGTGACGGTGGTGTATCCGCAGGAAAAAATCCCGGGCTTCTGGGACCTGATCAGCGGCAACGTGCCGCGAGTGATCATCGACATCAGGACCCGCGAACTCGACCCGGCGCTGTGGCAGGGCGATTACGAGAAAGATCCGGCGTTTCGCCAGCGCGTCCAGAACTGGGTCAACCAGCTCTGGACCGAGAAGGATCAGCGCATCGTCGAGCTGCGCAACGAGCGCCGCTGACTCAGGTGCCCGTGCCGACACCCCAGATGCTGCCCAGGCTGCTCAACAGCGAACCGCCGACGCCCTGCTGACCGAGGTATTGCAGCAGCACCGGGGCAAACTGGCCGATCATGCCGCTGTCCATGCCCAGCGCGCTGAACGCGTTGTTCAGGTCGTTGCTGTCTTTGACATTGCCCAGCGCATTCTCAAGGCCAGCGGACTTGCCGGACGAACCGAGCAACGCGCCCAGCGCCGCCAGATTGCCGCTGCCACCGGACAACTTGTCGATACCCGGCACTTCCTTGGCCAGTTGCGAATAGTCGGTGCTGCTCAACTGATTCTTCGCCAGCCCGAGCATCGCACTGGTACCGCCAACGGCCTGCTCCGGCGTGACGTCCAGTGCACTCAGAGCACTCACCAAACCAGCGGTCTCCGAGGTCGGCGCCGCAGCAGCCGCCTTGTCACCACCCTGCATCCCCGCTACCGCACCGGCCACGTCGTTCAAACTGAAACCGGCAAACACCGGCCCGGCGGCCAGAGTCAGGAGCGATGCCAGGGCAAAACCGCGTGAAATCTTCATTCAGACATCCTCTTGCGCTGTGGAAACCGCCCGTTGAAGGGGTGGCGAAACTGCCGGTTTGACCAAGTATCCGCCGGCATGTTCCTCGCCTGCGCATCCATTTTCAGCATCGCCATGTATATAAAACTTGAAATTCCCGCACCTGCACGGCGTCCCCTTACGCTTCATGGGCCGCCCCGATCTGGCCGAAGAAGTGCTGCAGGAAAGCTTCGTGCGCATCTGGAACAACGCCTCGCGCTAAGAAGCGCATCTGTCGGCGCCGCTGACCTGGATGATCTACATCACCCGCAACCAAGCCATCGATCAGTTACGCAAACAGCGCGACCGGCCACTGGGCGATCTCGAGCAGGACGCACTGCCGGACGAAAGTCCTTCTGCGCATGAACAATTGAGCAGCGCCCGCGCGGCTCAGGCGCTGAACCGTTGTCTGGAAACCCTCGACGGCATGCAGCGCCAGCCGATCAGCATGGCTTACTTTCAGAGCTTTTCCTATGGAACATACGGTGCCCGAGCGCTTGTGGCATGGCATCACCGCGCGGATTGAGCCGCAAGTCCTACACTTGCCGAAAAAACGACCGTTCTGGAATTGGCTGCGTATCACGGCCGCGCTGTGTTCAATCGTGGTGCTGGTATTCTTTGGCTCGCTGTTCAACCGCGACGATGCCCGCGACACCGCGGCCCTGCTGAACGCCGACGCGCAACCGGCGTTGAAGGTCGAGGCGCATGCGGATTACATGCAAGTAGAGCCTCTGACGCTGGCGGCGGTTGATTCGGATCGCAGCCTGGAGCTGTGGACAATTCCGGCGGATGGCAGAGCGATCTAGCTGGCTGTAGCCTTCGAGCCGAAAGGTGGTTCACCGACCAGGCGGCCGACTGGACCCGTGTTTTATCAGGGGGCTCTGGCCGCACTGCGACTAAATTATGCATTAAATGTCGGCTTCTTATCGCGAGGGAATATAAAAAACTGTCAGATCTGACAGTACCCCTAATTGGGCAAGCTCCTCATGCTGGGCATCCCATCCAGACACACAGGAGTGTGCAAATGAGCAAGTCGATCGCAATGGCACTTTTCGTCATCGGTGCAGCAACCACGAACGCTTATGCGGCCAGTGTCGAAAGTTGCCCCCCGGTGAATACCATTAAATCATCGGCCTATACGGACAGCAGCGTTCCGGAGCCAGACAACACCGGTTTCCAATACAGATCGAGTTTCAATGGTAAAACCTGGACCGGCGTAACGCTGTCAACCCGAGACGACTTTCTGGCACCGAAATATGAGCTGAAAGCGGAAAGCTTCGACGGTTCGATCTGCTCTTACGGCGGGAAAAAAATTGTTGAAAACGGCGAAAATTCCACTCCCTATCTGAAACTTAAAGCCAATTGATCCTGGCGCCTTCAGGCTTAGACCACTCATAAGAAGGGCGACCCATGGGTCGCCCTTTTTTCGTTACGCCGCACAGAACGACTTATGCGGATCAATCGCAAATTTTTTCGGCACACCCGCATCGAACTCGCCATAACCTTCCAGCGCCTGATCGAGGCTGATCATTTGCACTCCCACCACTTCGGCAATGTTGATGCGGTCCCACCTGATCGCCTGCATCAGTTGGCGGCTGTACTTCATCACCGGGATTTGGGCAGTATTTTCCAGACAGCACATTCATTTCGATAAGTTCATTGAGGTAGAAGTGAAGCACGGATCACATGCTTTAAATACGCGCCCGAAAAAAAAACAGACGCAATACATATCTCCGCACTTTACGGTAAATCAACGGTTTAAATCCAACGGAGATACACAACTATCAAACTGAAAAGGCCGCATATGCAAAACGTCCAAGACGTCACCGAAATAGTCACAACCGCTTTGACAGCATTCAACCCAATCCGCAATACGCCCCCCGTGCGCGAGCCCTACCGCAAACACATCATCTGGCTGAAAAAACGTACCGTAGTGAAGCGGTATAACTGGAGGCGACTGCCCTGCTCCAAGCAATGTCGCTTATTGCCACACTTCATAACCCCTTCCCCGGTCAATCCAAACAAGTCCGAAGGACTGTCAGACCTGACAGGTGTTCGAATGTCGACGTTGGCATACGCTGTTGGTATGTCAACGGTCTGAAAAAAGCGAGGTACAAGCAACGATCATTCAACGGGAGATACGGAGATGGAAAAGCAGTGCAGTCCGCGCGATCAACTTTTCGAATCAGATTTCCCGCCGATCATCTTTTGCATCAGCCCGGATGATCCGATCATCAAACACATCAAAGAGGGGCAGAAGGTGACCTATGATCTTATGCGCGGTGATAACGGCCAGTTGTATGCCGTCGACATCAGACTGGCTCAAGACGAGGACATAGCCAGGCCGGCTCGGTTCTCTGTGCTTTTGTAATGCGTCACTCAATCAATCGAAGCGGGAAGCACGAACATGTCAGACAGAACTACAGGTACCGTCAAATGGTTCAACGATGAAAAAGGTTTTGGCTTTATTACCCCGCAGGGTGGAGGCGATGATCTTTTCGTACACTTCAAATCAATCGAGAGCGACGGTTTCAAATCGCTCAAAGAGGGGCAGACCGTTTCTTTTGTCGCTGAAAAAGGAGCGAAAGGAATGGAAGCCAAGCATGTACGGCGCGAGTAGTGAAACGTTGAACGGACTTCCGGGAAGTCTGTAACCAATATGAAAACGGCGACCCATAGTCGCCGTTTTTTATTCCCTCATTGCTTACGCCGCACTGAACAACTTATGCGGATCAATCACAAACTTCTTCGGCACGCCCGCATCGAACTCGCCGTAACCTTCCGGCGCCTGATCGAGGCTGATGACCTGCACGCCAACCACTTCGGCAATGTTGATGCGGTCCCACATGATCGCCTGCATCAACTGGCGGTTGTACTTCATCACTGGAGTCTGCCCAGTGTGGAAGCTGTGGGATTTGGCCCAGCCCAGGCCGAAGCGGATGCTCAGGCTGCCCATTTTCGCCGCGGCGTCGACGGCGCCCGGATCTTCGGTGACGTACAGGCCCGGGATACCGATCTTGCCGGCAACGCGCACCACGCCCATCAGTGAGTTGAGCACCGTGGCCGGGGCTTCGGCCTTGACGCCGTCGTGGCCGTGGCCGCGTGCTTCGAAACCGACGCAGTCCACCGCGCAATCGACTTCCGGCTCGCCCAGCAGTGCGGCGATCTGTTCGTGCAGCGGGGTATCCTTGGACAGGTCGACGACTTCAAAGCCCTGCGCCTTGGCATGGGCCAGGCGGATGGTGTTGACGTCGCCGACGATCACCACCGCAGCACCGAGCAAGCGTGCGGAAGCGGCAGCGGCCAGACCGACCGGACCGGCGCCGGCAATGTACACGGAGCTGCCCGGGCCAACGCCGGCAGTAACCGCGCCGTGGTAACCGGTCGGGAGGATGTCGGAGAGGCAGGTCAGGTCGCGGATTTTCTCCATGGCCTTGTCGCGATCCGGCAGTTTCAGCAGGTTGAAGTCGGCGTACGGCACCAGCACGTATTCGGCCTGGCCACCGGTCCAGTCGCCCATGTCGACGTAACCGTATGCGCCGCCGGCACGGGCCGGGTTGACGGTCAGGCAGACGCCGGTGTGTTGCTCCTTGCAGGAACGGCAGCGCCCGCAAGCCACGTTGAACGGAACAGAGACCAGATCGCCGATCTTCAGGTTTTCGACGTCGGAGCCCTTTTCAATCACCTCACCGGTGATCTCGTGACCCAGCACCAGACCGGTCTGCGCCGTGGTCCGGCCGCGCACCATGTGCTGGTCGGAGCCGCAGATGTTGGTGGAAACCACTTTGAGAATGACCCCGTGCTCGATCTTGCGACCACGCGGGTCCTGCATTTTCGGATAGTCGATTTTCTGTACTTCGACCTTGCCAGCGCCGAGATACACCACACCACGATTGCCAGACATGCTTTCACCTCGCTGTTGTTTTTATGGAACTGCGTTGCCCCGGTTGGGCAGCGCGTTGAGTGCTCGGGTATTGCTTGTTGGTCTTGCGTTGTTTGTTTTGGCCCCTTCGCGAGCAGGCTCGCTCCCACATTGGAATGCATACCCCTGTGGGAGCGAGCCTGCTCGCGAAAGCGATCTAGAGAACGACGGTTCTGTTGGCGTTCAGGAACACCCGTCTTTCGATGTGATACCCGACCGCCCGCGCCAAGGTCAGGCCTTCGATATCCCGGCCCTTGGCAATCAGGTCCTCGGGATAATGACTGTGATCCACCGCCTCGACGCCCTGGGCGATGATCGGCCCTTCATCGAGATCGTTGTTGATGTAATGCGCCGTCGCGCCCACCAGTTTCACGCCCTTGTTGTAGGCCTGGTGATACGGCTTGGCGCCCTTGAAGCCCGGCAGCAGGGAGTGATGAATGTTGATCGCCTTGCCGTCGAGCTTGCGGCACAGCTCCGGCGATAGCACCTGCATGTAGCGGGCGAGGATCACCAGTTCGGCACCGGCCTCTTCGATCACCTGCCAGACCTGACGCTCCTGCGCCGGTTTGTCGTTGGGGTCGAGAGGGAAATGGTAGTAGGGAATCTGGTGCCAGTCGGCCAACGGCTTGAGATCCGGATGGTTGGACACCACCGCCGCGACGTCCATCGACAACTGACCGATGCGCTGGCGATAGAGCAAGTCGTTGAGGCAGTGATCGGCCTTGGACACCATGATCACCACTTTCGGCCGGTAGTTCGGCGCGGTCAGCTCGAAGAGCATGCCGAACGCTTCTCCGCGCTCGGCCAAACCTGCGCGGAAAGATTGTTCGTCGAAACCATCAGGCTGACGGAATTCCACGCGAATGAAAAAACGCCCGGAGAGGCGGTCATCGAACGAGTGGTGCTCGGTGACATAACAGCCCTGCTCGAACAGAAAACGCGTGACCGCGTCCACCGTGCCGAGGACGCTGGGGCAGTCGGCGGTCAGAATCCATGTGTCTGGGGCGCGGCTCATATTTTTTCCTCTGATCGTTCCTACGCTCTGCGTGGGAATGCCGCCATGGACGCTCTGCGTCCGCTCTTGGGACGCGGAGCGTCCCGGGATGCATTCCCACGCGGAGCGTGGGAACGATCATCTATCTGCTCCCTTTCCCCTCTCCCCCTTGGGGGAGAGGGCTGGGGTGAGGGGGTAGCTTTTGATCTTTCAGGCCTGAACGCTGAGGCCGTACTCGGCCGAAGCATCCTGCAACCACAACCACCAGTAATCCGAGAAGCTGCGCCGGATCAGCAGTTCCCAGGTGTCTTCGGCGGTATGACGAATCATCAGCTGCGATTTGGCGAACACCGTGCCCACCGCTTTGCCGACCGGGAAGTTGTTCGGGTGCACGTCATAGCTGGTGGATTTCATCAGCACCTGGCGCACGTTCGGCCCGCTCAGTTCGAGGATCTGCTGGCCGCCGCTGACGTTGACGATGGCAATGTGCAGATCGCCCAGCGCTTCGCGCAGTTTCTGCTCGGCGGCGAATTCTTCGCCGCTTGGCACGATCAGCAGCCACTCGTCCGGGCCCATCCATTGCAGGCTGGTTTCGCCTTTGACGATCACGCTCAGCGCGCCGGGCAATTCAATGCCAAGCGCTTTGTGCACACCGGCCGCGAAGGCTGCATCGTGGCCATCGCCACGAATGGTCAGGTGGCCGAGGAGTTTTTTCTCACGCACGATCACGCCGGCGTTCTTGCGGCCCTTGCCGACCAGGCTGGCGAGGTCGGCATGGTGCAGCGACGACTCGGCACGGGCGCCGGTGGTCGGGCGTTGCTGGTAAACATTGGCTGTGGTCATAAAGCACCCTCTTGTATTGATCGTTCCCACGCTCTGCGTGGGCATGCCGCCATGGACGCTCTGCGTCCGCTCTTGGGACGCGGAGCGTCCCGGGATGCATTCCCACGCAGAGCGTGGGAACGATCAGTGTCAGATGTTCTGCCGCTCACCCTTCGGATCGAAGAACACCGAAGACACGATTTCCGCTTCGATCACGCTGCCATCGGCCAGCGGTGCGAACACCCGCTCGCCCATGCGCTTGAGACCGCCCTTGACCACACCCATGGCAAACGAATAACCGAGAGAGTTGTGC
The DNA here is from genome assembly GCF_029959775.1 of Pseudomonas sp. PS01270. Lineage (NCBI taxonomy): Bacteria > Pseudomonadati > Pseudomonadota > Gammaproteobacteria > Pseudomonadales > Pseudomonadaceae > Pseudomonas > Pseudomonas sp. PS01270. The sequence goes on from NZ_JASCPT010000058.1 coordinate 12,942, forward strand.
GCGTAGCTGGAGGTCACGTGGCCGACCATGGTCATCGGGATCGCCTGCTTGGTGTTGAACACCAGCTGCGCACCTTCCGGCAGCCACTTGGTCGGGTCGATCGGCTTGAGGCCCACCAGTTGCTTGCGCTGGTCTTTCACGCAATCTTCGCGGTTCATGCCGCGCTGGCCGATCCACGAGAACGGTTTGGTGCGACCGACACACCAGCCCATGTTCAGGTCATCCGGGGTCATCGAGCCGTCGGTGTCCTGGCCGACGATGATGAAGCCCTTCTCGGCCCGCAGCACGTGCATGGTTTCGGTGCCGTACGGCGTCAGGTTGTACTGCTTGCCGGCCTCGACGATTTTCACCAGCACGCCCATCGCGTAGTCGGCCTGCACGTTGACTTCGTACGACAGCTCACCGGTGAACGAGATACGGAACACCCGCGCCGGCACATCGCCGACCAGACCTTCTTTCCAGGTCATGAACGGGAACGCTTCGTTGCTCAGATCGATGTCGGTCACGGCGCTGAGCAGCTTGCGGCTGTTCGGCCCGGACAGGGTCATGGTCGCCCAGTGATCGGTGACCGACGTGAAGTACACCTTCAGGTCCGGCCATTCGGTCTGGTGGTACAGCTCCAGCCACTGCAGTACGCGCGCGGCGCCGCCGGTGGTGGTGGTCATGACGAAATGGTTGTCGGCCAGACACGCGGTCACACCGTCGTCGAAGACCATGCCGTCTTCCTTGCACATCAGACCGTAGCGAGCCTTGCCCACGTCGAGCTTGGTCCAGGCGTTGGTGTACACGCGGTTGAGGAACTCGCGGGCATCCGGGCCTTGGATGTCGATCTTGCCGAGGGTCGAGGCATCGAGCAGGCCGACGCTGTCGCGCACGGCTTTGCATTCGCGCTTGACCGCCGCGTGCAGGTCTTCACCGTTTTTCGGGAAGTACCAGGGACGCTTCCACTGACCGACGTCTTCAAACTCGGCGCCGTTCTTCACATGCCAGGCATGCAGCGCGGTGTAGCGCACCGGTTCGAAGATGTGCCCGCAATGCCGACCGGCCACGGCGCCGAAGGTCACCGGCGTGTAGTTCGGACGGAACATGGTGGTGCCCATCTGCGGGATGGTCACGTTCAGCGAACGGGCGGCAATGGCCAGACCGTTGACGTTGCCGAGCTTGCCCTGATCGGTGCCGAAGCCCAGCGCGGTGTAGCGTTTGACGTGCTCGACCGACTCGAAACCTTCACGGGTCGCCAATTCGATGCCACCGGCGGTGACGTCGTTCTGGAAGTCGACGAATTGCTTCGGTGCACGCGCCGAGTTTTTCTCGTGCGGCACCTGGAACAGCGCCAGGGTCGGCTCTTCGAGACGGCTCAGGGCTTTCGGCAACACGCCTTCGACGGTCTGGAAACCGGCTTCGGCAGCAGCGCGCACGCCACCTTCAAAACCGTCGGCCAGCGAATCGCCGAGCGCGTAGACGCCATTGATGCCACCGACGCATACGCGCTTCTGCGGTGCTTCGCCCGGTACGAAACCGAGAATGTCTTCGCGCCACACTGGTTTGCCACCGAGGTGCGAAGCCAAATGAACCACCGGGCTGTAACCGCCGGAGCTGGCCACCAGATCGCAGTCGAGCCATTCGCCCGGACTGGTCACGGCGTGGGCCTTTACGTCAATCGCGGCGACGCGTGCAGCGGTCACTCGCTTGCTGCCACGCACCTCGATGACGGCGCTGCCGGTGAGGATGCGAATGCCTTTGGCGCGCGCTTCTTCGACCAATGCACCGCGCGGATTGCTGCGTGCATCAGCGATGGCGACCACTTGCAGACTGGCATCGAGCCAATCGAGAGCGACACGATAGGCGTGATCATTGTTGGTCGACAGCACGAGTTTTTTGCCCGGCGCTACGCCATAACGACGCACGTAAGTCGACACCGCACCAGCGAGCATGTTGCCCGGCACGTCGTTGTTGCCGTAGACCAGCGGACGCTCGTGGGCGCCGGTCGCCAGCACCACGCGCTTGGCGCGGACACGGTGGATGCGCTGACGCACCTGACCGATCGGCGCGCGGTCACCGAGGTGATCGGTGAGGCGTTCGTGAATGGTCAGGAAGTTGTGGTCGTGGTAGCCGTTGACCGTGGCGCGCGGCAACAGCAGCACGTCCGGAGTGTTCTTCAATTCAGCGATGACGCTGGCAACCCATTCCATCGCCGGTTTGCCGTCGAGGCTTTCGCGGGAATCAAGCAGGCTGCCACCGAACTCTTCCTGCTCATCGGCCAGAATCACGCGGGCACCGCTGCGCGCAGCGGCCAGGGCGGCGGCGAGGCCGGCCGGGCCGGCACCGACGATCAGTACGTCGCAGTGCTGGTTCATGTAGTCGTAGGTGTCCGGATCGTTCTCGGTCGGCGAACGGCCGAGGCCGGCAGCCTTGCGGATGTACTTCTCGTAAGTCATCCAGAACGATTGCGGGTACATGAAGGTTTTGTAGTAGAAACCCGGCGGCATCAGCTTGCCGCCGACCTTGCCGAGAATCCCCATCATGTCGTTGTTGACGCTCGGCCAGCCATTGGTGCTGGTGGCGACCAGGCCCTGATACAACGCCTGTTGCGTGGCGCGCACGTTGGGAATCTGCGTGGCTTCGGTGGCACCGATCTGCAGCACCGCGTTCGGCTCTTCGGAACCAGCCGCGAAGATGCCGCGAGGGCGCGAATACTTGAAGCTGCGGCCGATGATGTCGACGCCGTTGGCGATCAGTGCGGCGGCCAGCGAGTCGCCTTCATAGCCTTTGTAGGTCTGGCCGTTGAAGGTGAAGCTCAGCACTTTGTTGCGGTCGATCCGTCCACCGTTGGACAGGCGATTGGTCTGGCTCATACCTTCTCTCCCAGCGCCGTCGTGGCTGTTTTCGCAGTGCCAGCCTTGTCGGTGAATTGCGGCTTCTCGCCGATCTTGTAGCTCTCGAGAATCTCGTAGGTCACGGTATCGCGAGTGACGTTGAAGTACTGGCGGCAACCGGCAACGTGGTCCCACAACTCATGGTGCAGACCGCGCGGGTTATCGCGAAAGAACATGTAGTCGCCCCACTCTTCATCGGTGCAGGCGTTCGGATCCAGCGGACGCGGGATGTGCGCCTGACCGGATGCGTGGAATTCCTCTTCAGAGCGCAGTTCGCCGCAGTGAGGACAGAAGATATGCAACATGGGGATTTCTCCTGTTAGTGGGCAACCGCAGCAGCGCCGTGTTCATCGATCAACGCACCGTTGTGGAAACGGTCGATGGAGAAAGGTGCAGCCAATGGGTGCATTTCACCCTTGGCCAGACTCGCGGCAAACACGTTGCCCGAGCCGGGTGTGGCCTTGAAGCCACCGGTGCCCCAACCGCAGTTGAAGAACATGTTCGGTACCGGCGTCTTGGAAATGATCGGACAGGCATCCGGAGTGGTGTCGACGATGCCGCCCCACTGGCGGTTCATGCGCACGCGGGACAACACCGGGAACATCTCGACGATGGCCTGAATGGTGTGTTCGATCACCGGGTACGAACCACGCTGGCCGTAGCCGTTGTAACCGTCGATACCGGCGCCGATCACCAGGTCGCCCTTGTCGGACTGGCTGATGTAACCGTGTACGGCGTTGGACATGATCACGCTGTCGATAATCGGTTTGATCGGCTCGGACACCAGCGCTTGCAGCGGGTGGGATTCGATCGGCAGGCGGAAACCGGCAAGCTTGGCCATGTGCCCGGAGTTACCGGCCGTCACCACGCCGACGCGCTTGGCGCCGATGAAACCCTTGTTGGTTTCGACGCCGATGCACACGCCGTTTTCCTTGCGGAAACCGATCACTTCGGTCTGCTGGATCAGGTCCACGCCCAAGGCATCGGCGGCACGCGCGAAGCCCCACGCCACGGCATCGTGACGGGCGACGCCGCCGCGACGCTGCACGGTGGCGCCCATGATCGGGTAGCGAGTGTTTTTCGAGCAGTCCAGGTACGGAATTTCGTCCGCAACCTGCTTGGCGTCGAGCAGTTCGCCGTCGACGCCGTTGAGGCGGTTGGCGCTGACCCGACGCTCGGAATCACGGATGTCTTGCAGGGTGTGGCACAGGTTGTAAACGCCGCGCTGGGAGAACATCACGTTGTAGTTGAGATCCTGCGACAGGCCTTCCCACAATTTCATCGCGTGTTCGTAGAGGTGCGCCGACTCGTCCCACAGGTAGTTGGAGCGCACGATGGTGGTGTTGCGCGCGGTGTTACCGCCGCCCAGCCAGCCTTTCTCGACCACGGCGACATTGGTGATGCCGTGCTCCTTGGCCAGATAGTAGGCCGTCGCCAGGCCGTGCCCGCCGCCGCCGACGATGACCACGTCGTAGACTTTTTTCGGGGTGGGCGTGCGCCACATGCGCTGCCAGTTTTCGTGGTGGCTGAGCGAGTGTTTGAACAGGCCGAAGCCGGAATAGCGTTGCATAGTCATTACTCCAAAACCGACTCAGCGATAAACCGGGAAGTCTGCGCACAGGGCCGAGACCTGCTGGGCGACATTGGCCTCGACATCGGCGTCGCCGAGGTTGTCGAGGATGTCGCAGATCCAGCCGGCGAGGGTTTCGCACTGGCTGACCTTGAAGCCGCGCGTGGTCACCGCCGGGGTGCCGATGCGCAGGCCCGAGGTCACGAACGGCGACTGCGGGTCGTTCGGCACGGCATTCTTGTTCACCGTGATGTGCGCACGGCCCAGCGCGGCATCGGCGTCCTTGCCGGTCAGGCCCTGACGAATCAGGCTGACCAGGAACAGATGGTTGTCGGTGCCGCCGGAGACCACATCGTAGCCACGCTTGATGAACACGCTGGCCATCGCCTGGGCGTTTTCGATCACTTGTTGCTGATAAGCCTTGAAGCCAGGCTCCAGCGCTTCCTTGAAGCACACCGCCTTACCGGCGATGACGTGCATCAGCGGACCGCCCTGGGCGCCGGGGAAAACGGCCGCGTTGAGCTTCTTCTCGATCTCTTCGTTGGACTTGGCCAGGATCAGCCCGCCACGCGGACCGCGCAGGGTCTTGTGCGTGGTGGTGGTGACCACATCGGCGTACGGCAGCGGGTTCGGGTACAGGCCGGCAGCGACCAGACCGGCGACGTGAGCCATGTCGACGAACAGCAGCGCACCGACCTTGTCGGCGATTTGGCGGAAGCGCGGGAAATCCAGAGTCTTCGAGTAAGCGGAGAAACCGGCAACGATCATTTTCGGTTTGCACTCGACGGCCAGACGCTCGACTTCGTCGTAGTCGATCAGTCCGGTGTCGGTGTTGATGCCGTACTGCACGGCGTTGTAGAGCTTGCCCGAGGACGACACTTTCGCGCCGTGGGTCAGGTGACCGCCGTGGGCCAGGCTCATGCCGAGGATAGTGTCACCCGGCTGGATCAGCGCCAGATACACGGCGCTGTTGGCCGAGGAGCCGGAGTGCGGCTGGACGTTGGCGTAATCGGCGCCGAACAGTTGCTTGGCGCGTTCGATGGCCAGCGCCTCAACCTTGTCCACATGCTCGCAGCCACCGTAGTAGCGCTTGCCCGGATAGCCTTCGGCGTATTTGTTGGTCAGGCCGCTGCCCTGCGCCTGCATGACGCGCTTGCTGGTGTAGTTCTCCGACGCGATCAGCTCGATGTGATCTTCCTGACGTTGCTCCTCGGCATTCATCGCCGCCAGCAGTGCATCGTCGTAACCCTGGATCTGGTCTTGCTTGCTGAACATCGCGTCTCTCCCAGCGGCATCTGTGCGCCATTCGTCTCGGTAAGGCACTGGCAATCGCAGCGGTGCCCTTTGATGCGATGGTATGACCGGCACAGACAGCTCAAATGCCTGCGGACGCCACGCAAAGGTGCGTTTACGACATGGCTGGAAATGACCCGAAGAATGCACTCCCCCTGTAGGAGCTGCCGAAGGCTGCGATCTTTTGACTTTGACTTTGAAGATCAACGGATCGCAGCCTTCGGCAGCTCCCACAGGGGTCAGGCGATGATTTGGCGGATGGCAAGCAGCAGGAGGAAATGCGCGGGATACAGCGCATACGCCCAGCGCCGCATCGGTGGAGGCCGGACATGTCGCCCATGTCGCAACAAGAACATTCCGAGCATCGGCGCAAACACACACGTCGCCAGGCCGAGAATCGCCACGCTGCTGCCGAAGCGCGCCGATTCGAGCAACACCTGCCATTGGTTCGCCGCCAGACACACCAGCCCCGGCAACAGGCTGAACCAGGGTCGGCGGAACACCAGCAGCATCGCCAACGGCAACAATACACCGAAGAAACCGAACATCAGTCGTTCTGCAAAAACCGCCGCAACCACCAGCGCGGCCAGCGCGAGCAACCGTGGCACCGACGCTGAGTCCTGCCAGCCGCGCGCCACCAGCAAGCCCAGCGCCAGCGTCGGCATCACGTTGAACGTGTCAGGGTCGGGGATATAAAAGCGATAAGGGATTTCGCTGATTGCACTGAACAGCAACAGCCAGCCCAGATAGCGCCATTCCATTTTGCGCGAACCGTCTCGTGCCAGATTCGCCGCCATCGCCAGGCAAAACCATGGAAACGCCAATCGCCCGGGCACATACAACCAATCGGCGGAGAAGCCGACATATCGCAGGTGATCGAGCAACATGCTCAGCAACGCCAGCCATTTGAGCAGATCCAGGGCGCCGTCGCGTTGGCTCAGGTGCATAATCGGCCCATAAACTGGTAATTTTCCCCACCCGACATCGCATGTGCTCCCCGGAAGATCTTCGGTAAAGTGCGCATCCTCATTGACCACGAGCCTTCACAAGAGTCTCGATTACGGAAGCCGGCCATGACCGACAAGAGCCAACAATTCGCCAGCGACAACTATTCCGGTATCTGCCCGGAAGCCTGGGCTGCCATGGAACAGGCCAACCACGGCCACCAGCGCGCTTACGGCGACGATGAATGGACCGCCCGCGCGGCGGATCATTTCCGCAAACTGTTCGAAACCGACTGCGAAGTGTTCTTCGCCTTCAACGGCACCGCCGCCAACTCGCTGGCCCTGTCGTCGCTGTGCCAGAGTTACCACAGCGTGATCTGCTCGGAAACCGCCCACGTCGAAACCGACGAATGCGGCGCTCCGGAATTCTTCTCCAACGGCTCGAAGCTGCTGATCGCCGGCACTGAAAACGGCAAGATCACCCCGCAATCGATCCGCGAAGTCGCGCTCAAGCGTCAGGACATCCACTACCCGAAACCGCGCGTGGTAACCCTGACTCAAGCCACCGAAGTCGGTAGCGTCTACACCCCGGAAGAAGTCCGCGCCATCAGCGCAACCTGCAAAGAGCTGGGCCTGCACCTGCATATGGACGGCGCGCGGTTCTCCAACGCCTGCGCATTCCTCGGCTGCTCGCCCGCCGACCTGACCTGGAAGGCCGGCGTTGATGTGCTGTGCTTCGGCGGCACCAAGAACGGCATGGCGGTGGGTGAAGCGATCCTGTTCTTCAACCACAAACTGGCCGAAGACTTCGACTACCGCTGCAAGCAGGCCGGGCAACTGGCGTCGAAGATGCGCTTTTTGTCGGCACCGTGGGTCGGCATTCTGGAAAACGACGCCTGGCTCAAATACGCACGCCACGCCAACCACTGCGCGCAACTGCTGGCAGAACTGGTCAGCGACATTCCCGGCGTCGAACTGATGTTCCCGGTGCAGGCCAACGGCGTGTTCCTGCAACTGTCGGAGCCGGCCATCGCTGCGTTGACTGCAAAGAACTGGCGCTTCTACACCTTCATCGGCAAGGGCGGCGCACGTTTCATGTGCTCCTGGGACACCGAAGAAGAGCGCGTGCGCGAACTGGCGCGCGATATTCGCGAGGTCATGTCGGCCTGATCCCGCCCATGATCATTCCCACGCTCCGCGTGGGAATGTCTCCCGAGACGCTCCGCGTTCCAGCCTCACCATTATCGACAAGGTCAAGACCGCTATGACGCGGAGCGTCAGTGGCTGCATTCCCACGCAGAGCGTGGGAACGATCTTTATCTCCACATCTGCCCCACCCTGATCGTTCCCACGCTCCGCGTGGTAACGCCTCCAGGGACGCTCCGCGTTCCAGCCTCACCATTATCGACAAGGTCAAGACCGCTATGACGCGGAGCGTCAGTGGCTGCATTCCCACGCAGAGCGTGGGAACGATCTTTGGACCGTAATGACTTTTCCCACCGTGGTACCAGAAGCCTCTTCTAGCGCAATTATGTCGCCCGCCCCATTCTGATCGTTCCCACGCTCCGCGTGGTAATGCATCTCGGGACGCTCCGCGTTCCATCTCCGTCGCACCGCAAGATTCAAGGATCGAATCCCATGGGCCGCAGCCGCTATACGATTACCGAAGCCGACAAACCGCATTTCCTGACCTGCACCGTGATGGAGTGGTTGCCGCTGTTCATCCGCCCGTACATCGTTGAGCACCTGCTCAACTGCTGGCGATATCAACAGGCTCATCATGACTTGAAGCTATACGGCTACGTGATTTTGGAAAACCACCTGCACTTCGTCGCCCAAGCACCCGATCTGAGCAAATGCCTCAGCCAGTTCAAGTCCTTCACCGCGCGACAAATCATCAATGACTTGCAAACAAAAGGCGCCGACAAAGCCTTGCAGCGCCTGCGCTTCAGCAAACGCGCGCATAAGCAGGACCGGGTGTATCAACTGTGGCAAGAAGGCACGCACGCGGAGATGGTCTACAGCGAATCGGTGATGCGTCAGAAGCTTGAATATATCCACAACAACCCGGTGAAACGCGGGTATGTGGATTTACCGGAGCATTGGCGTTACTCGAGTGCCAGGGACTACGCAGGAACTGAGGGAATGATCGAGATTCAGCGCTGGTATTGAAATGGGACGCGGAGCGTCCCGGGCGGCATTCCCACGCGGAGCGTGGGAACGATCATAAAAGCCTCAGAACTCAATCCGCACATCCCCCTTCGGCACGCTGCAGCACGACAGGATAAATCCTTCCGCCTCGTCATCCTCGGTAATCCCGCCGTTGTGCTCCATCTCCACTTCGCCGCCCAGTTTCATCACCTTGCACGTTCCGCAGATACCCATGCCGCAGGCTTTCGGGATCATCAGACCGAGCTTGGCGGCGGCTGCGTGGACGGTTTCGCCCGGGCCGACGCGAATGCTTTTGCCAGAGGCGGTGAATTCGACCTGATGCAGATCCGCGGCGTCGATTTCCGGTGCATCGGCGGCTTGTTCGGCCTGTTCCACCGCGTCGGCGCGGGCCTCGGGTGGCGTGGCGCCGAAGGATTCTTCGTGATAGCGCGACATGTCGTAGCCGGCCGCTTCCAGCAGGCGTTTGACCGCGGTCATGTACGGCGTCGGGCCGCAGCAGAACACTTCGCGTTCGAGGAAGTCCGGAACCATAAGTTCGAGCATCTTGTGGTTCAGGTAACCGCGATAACCGGCCCATGGCTCACCGAGGCCGTGTTTTTCGCAGATCAGGTGCAGGCTGAAGTTGTCGATCCGCGACGCCATGTGCTCAAGCTCGCGGTGGTAAATGATGTCTTTCGGCGAGCGCGCGCTGTGCACGAACGTCATGTCGACGTTGGCGTTGGTGTCGTAGAACCAGCGCGCCATCGACATGCACGGGGTGATGCCGACGCCGCCGCTCAAATACAGAACCTTCGGGCTCGGGAAGTCGATCGCGTTGAACAGCCCGACCGGGCCGTGCACCGCCAGCTCCTGACCTTCATGCAAAGTGTCGTGCAACCAGTTGGAGACCTTGCCACCTGGCACGCGCTTGATCGTGACCGAGAAGCTGTACGGCACCGACGGCGAGCTGGAGATGGTGTAGGAGCGCATGATCGGCTGGCCTTCGATTTCCAGCTCCAGGGTGACGAACTGCCCCGGCTTGAAGAAGAACAGGATCGGCTGGTCGGCCATAAAGCAGAAGGTGCGCACATCCCAGGTTTCCTGGATGACTTTGACGCAACGGACAATGTGTCGGCCATTGGCCCAGGTCTGGGTGGTGACCGGATTCAGGAAGCTGTTGGACATGCTGTTCTCCACGGCCGACTGTCGGCCTCTTGTCGGCGATTCTGCGTATAGCGCAGACCGTGCGTTTACCTATCCGCGACATTGACATACTTATCGCGACCAGCCCTTGAACACCGGGGCTTGCGCGTCGGGAACAGATTGCGCCATGTCGCGCATGGATAAGGTTCCCCCCAGCGCCGGCCCCACACTCGCCCCAACACAAGACGACTTCTTTACACCTTGCGTAGCAACCGTTTTGCAGCACACCTGATCAGCCACTTTCGCCGGCCACGCAGAGGGCCATGAGGATTACATCGATGGACGTCACCGCAAAAATCAGCCTGGGCGATCCGCTGGAACCCGCACGCAAGGCCACCGCACAAATGCTCCAGGAGCGCGAGCGCACCTTTTCCCTGCCGCAACCGTTCTACAGCGACGAGCGCCTGTTCGATATCGATATGCAGGAGATCTTCCAGAAGGAATGGTTGATCGCTGGCATGACCTGCGAGATCCCGGCCAAGGGCAACTACCTGACCCTGCAGGTCGGTAAGAACCCGATCATCGTCATTCGTGGCGCCGAGGGCGTGGTGCACGCGTTCCACAACGTCTGCCGCCACCGTGGCTCGCGCCTGTGCACCAGTGAAAAAGGCAAAGTCGCCAAACTGGTCTGCCATTACCACCAGTGGACTTACGAACTGGACGGTCGCCTGCTCTTTGCCGGCACCGAGATGGGCGCCGACTTCGACATGAAGCAATACGGCCTCAAACCGGTGAACGTGAAAACCGCTGGCGGCTACATTTTCATAAGCCTGGCGGAGAACCCGCCGGCCATCGATGACTTCCTGTCGACGCTCAACCATTACATGGAACCGTACGACATGGAGAACACCAAGGTGGCGATCACCACCACCTTGATGGAAAAGGCCAACTGGAAACTGGTGCTGGAAAATAACCGCGAGTGCTACCACTGCAACGCGTCGCACCCGGAACTGTTGAAAACCCTGCTGGAATGGGACGACGTCACCGACCCGCGCGCCGATCAGGCATTCAAGGATCACGTCGCCGCTTCCGCCGCTGCCTGGGAAGCGGAAAAGATCCCTTACGCTCACGCCAGTTTCGGCTTGCGCAACCGTATCGTGCGCATGCCGCTGCTCAAGGGCACCGTGTCGATGACCCTCGACGGCAAACAGGGCTGCGCGAAACTGATGGGCCGGATCAAGAACCCGGACCTGGGCTCGATGCGCATCCTGCACCTGCCGCATTCGTGGAACCACTGCATGGGCGATCACATCATCGTCTTCACCGTGTGGCCGATCAGCGCTCAGGAAACCATGGTCACCACCAAGTGGCTGGTGCACAAGGATGCGGTGGAAGGTGTCGATTACGACGTCGAGCGCATGCGCCAGGTGTGGGACGCGACCAACGATCAGGACCGCCGTCTGGCTGAGGAAAACCAGCGCGGGATCAACTCCACCGCTTACCAGCCGGGGCCTTACTCGAAGACCTATGAATTCGGCGTGGTCAACTTCGTCGATTGGTACAGCGAGCGGATGTTGAACAACCTCGGGGCAGAGCCTGCGCCTTACCTTAAAGGTGTACCGGTTCAGGGCTGATCAGAAGCAAAAGATCGCAGCCTGCGGCGGCTCCTACAGGTGGAATGCATTCCCCTGTGGGAGCGAGCCTGCTCGCGAAGGCGTCCTGACCCACGCTACATCTTTCAGTTGATCAATTTCCGACCAATCACCCCCGCCCCCATACCCACCAAGCCCTCCAGCCTTCCGCAAACAAGTTATCCACATACCCGCCCACAGCAAATGGGGGTAACTGTGGATGAGTCAAAAAATATCTTGCTGATTTGCAAATAAAAACCGTGACTTATGCTGAATCGCAGTTTCTCAAAACAATTGATCGTTTTTTGATCAACGCCATGCAGACCACGGTTTCAAAGGCCTCCAGCGGGTAGCGAACACGTTATCCACAGAAGCGCCAACAGAGATCGGGGACAACTTTCAATCTTCTGTGGAAAACACCTATGACTGGGGAAAACCCGTTCGACTTAACAGCTCTCGGCGCCCGGGGATCACATTTGATCAATAATTGATCAAGCCAATGGAAGCCACGGTCCATATGGCCTACAGCTGATAGCGAACATCTTATCCACAGAAGCGCCAACAGAGATTGGGGGCAACTTCTCGATTTATACCGAGGGAAAAGCCCGAGAAATCCGTGAGTTACGCTGATCGTTTTTTGATCTTATGGCTGGAAGGCTTGAATGGCGTGGGATGCGCGGAAGGGCGAACACGTTATCCACAGCTTCGCCAACAGGGAATGTGGGTAAGCCGCTTCCCCTCACCCCAACCCTATCCCAGAGGGAGAGGGGGCCGAGGCCGACCGCGTCGACTAGTGAGGTTACATCGACCTGAAACATTGTATTGATCTCAGGCTTGGCCAGACCAAGGCCACCGCCATGTCGCAGGTCGGTGTACTTGGCCAATTCGCCGCGGTAGGTCCCCTCTCCCTCTGGGAGAGGGCTAGGGTGAGGGGCTTTTCAGCGGACAACGCCTTCTTCAATCAGCAACTTCAGAATCGCTTCAGCCCCAGCCTGTGCGGTGACGCCTTTGAGCACCTGCCCCCCGCCGCCACTGGCCTTGGCCGTCGCAGCCTTCATCCGGTCGGCGCCGCTCTTGGCCTTGATCACCTTCAAGCGCTTGGGCCGTGGCTTGGCCGGTTGCAGCGTGGCGACGGCCAACAATTGGTCCTCCACCACTTCAACGTCATCGGCGGCCAATTCGCCCCGTCGTGCCGGGCCATACGCGCTCTGCCGAGGCTTCGGCGCGGCGTTATCCACAGTGGCCAGAAACGGCAGTTTGACCTTCAAGCGGCGTCGCTGCCCGCGCGGCAACGCTTGCAGGACCAGCGCCGACCCGTCATTGATCGATTCGACCTGCGCCAGGCCCACCACCAGCGGCCAGCCCAGACCTTCGGCCAGCAGGAACGGCAACATCCCCGAACCCTCACCGGTTTCCGCCTGACTGCCGGTCAGCACCACTTGCGCACCGGCATCGCGCAGGTACGCGGTCAGCGCCGGCAAGGCATCGGCGCCAGCGGGTTGTTCCAGCACATGCAGCTGTTCCAGGCCCATGCCCAGATAGGCACGCAGGGCCGGTTCGGCAACATCACCGGCGTGCAGCACTTGCAGGTTATCCCCAGCCAGTTGCAGGCCCAGTTCCACCGCGCGCGCATCCTGATCGGCGCGCCGTGGCCGACCCGAAGTAGGGTGAGCACCGATTGAAACCAGACTGATAACGTTCGTGTTCATAGGGTTTCCTTAAGCCGCATCGCGCTTGGCTTCGTTGCGGTAAGCCGCGACCGCTTCGATCAACGCTTGCAGAATCTCTGCGCTTTCGCCGATCACCGAAAGGTCGGCACGCTTGATCATGTCGCAACCAGGATCGAGGTTGATCGCCACCACCTTGTCGCAAGCGCCAATGCCTTGCAGGTGCTGGATCGCGCCGGAGATACCCACCGCCACATAAACCCGCGCAGTGACCCAGGTGCCGGACGCGCCGACCTGGCGATCCCGGGCCATGAAGCCGTCGTCCACCGCAACCCGCGAAGCGCCTTCGGTGGCGCCGAGGGCTGCGGCGGTTTCGTGGAACAACTGCCAGTCCTTCACACCATTACCGCCGGAGAAGATGAACTCGGCTTCGGCCATCGGAATCGCTGCCGGATCCACCGCCACGGCACCAAGATCTTCGATTCGCGACAAGCTGCGCGCGACGCTTGTGGATAACTCCACTGGCAACGCTTCGTGACGGGTTTCGCTGACCGGCTCCGCGCATTCGGCAGCGGCGAGAATCAACCGCGCCACCGGACGCGCCAGATCTTGCAATCCGGCCCCGGCGCGGCCGATGCACTCCTGATCCTTGACCTGCCAGACCCGCGTGGCCGGACGTTCGCCCAGTGCAGCAGCAAAGCGCCGGCCGAGTTCGCCGCCACCGCTGCGGCTGTCCGGCAGCAACCAGTGACGCGGGTTGAATTGGTTATCCACAGCGCGCAAGCCCTGCACCCGTTGTTCCGGTGCATAACCGCTGAATTCATCGCCTTCGAGCAGCAACAGGCGATCGACGCCAGCAGTTTCGAAAGCGCTTTCCTTGTGTTCGCCGAACACCACAGCAAGCACCGCACCATCGCTGCCGGCCAGTTGGTGAGCGAGGCCGAGCAGATCGCGGTCGTGGCTGCTCAGGCGACCGCCGACCATATCCGGCACCACGCTGATGTAGAACGCCGGGGCCGGTACCTGATGCAGCGGCAACTGCACTTCAACAGCAGCCGAGCGTTTGACCGCCCCACCCTGCTGCGCGCCGCTGCGGTCAATGCGTTTGATGCCGTTGGGGCCGATAAAACCCATGCCGTGCAGATTCTTGCGGATGACGCCATTGGGCCCCATCCAGCTGTGCTGCGCCGGTTGCATCGCCGCGTGCAGCGGGTGCAAACGGTTACGGGCAATCCATTCGGCGCGCGGGTCGCGGCGGATAATGTCGCTCATCAGTGCACCTCCGCAGGTTCACGTTTGGCCGGGGTGGCAGGCTTGCTTGGCGCGGCGTCTTCGAGCAGCGCGTCGGCCACCAGTTCGGCGATGTCCTTGATCAGCGGACGCGGTTCGACCACGCCTTCGAGCATCGCCGTGCACTGTGGACAACCCACCGCCACCAGTTCGGCGCCGGTTTCGCGGATGTCTTCCATGCGCATGTCGGGGATGCGCTGCTTGCCCGGAATGTCAGTGATCGGCGCGCCGCCACCACCGCCGCAGCAGCGTGAGCGGAAGCCGGACCGTTGCATCTCTTTGACTTCAATGCCGAGGGCTCGCAGCACTTCACGCGGCGCTTCGTACTCGCCGTTGTAGCGGCCCAGGTAGCACGGATCGTGATAGGTCACGCTGTTGCCTTTGTGCTGACCGAGGTTGAGCGCGCCGGCCTGAATGATCTCGGCCATGTAGGTGCTGTGGTGCTGTACCAGGTAGTTGCCATCGAAGGCGCCGTACTCGTTTTTCAGCACATGGAAACTGTGCGGATCGCAGGTGACGATGCGGTTGAAGCTGTATTTGGCCAAAGTCTGGATGTTGCGCTTGGCCAGCAACTGGAACGTCGCTTCGTCGCCGAGACGCCGCGCCACATCGCCGCTGTCACGTTCTTCAAGGCCGAGCACGGCGAAGTCGATGTTTGCCGCTTTCAGCACTTTGACAAACGCGCGCAGGGTGCGCTGGTTGCGCATGTCGAAGGCTCCGTCGCCGACCCAGAACAGCACGTCGGTGGATTTCTTTTCGCTGAGCAGATTGAGGTTCAGATCCGCCGCCCAGTTCATCCGCCCGCCCGGGGCGAAACCGCCAGGGTTGTCGGTTGCAATAAGGTTCTCAAGAACTTCGGCACCCTTGTTCGGCGTCGCGCCTTTTTCCAGGGTCAGATGCCGGCGCATGTCGACGATCGCATCGACGTGCTCGATCATCATCGGGCACTCCTCGACGCAGGCACGGCAGGTGGTGCACGACCACAGGGTTTCGGCGTCGACCAGACCGTTGACGATCGGTTGGTGCGGATTGCCGCCATGCTCGCCGATCGGTTTGCCCGGATACGGGCTGCCGGCGAACTTCGCGTCAGTGCCGCCGGCGAGGCCGACGACCATGTCCTGAATCAGTTTTTTCGGGTTCAGCGGCTGGCCGGCGGCGAAGGCCGGGCACGCTGCTTCGCACTTGCCGCACTGCACGCAGGCGTCGAAACCGAGCAACTGGTTCCAAGTGAAATCCTTGGGTTTTTCTACGCCCAGCGGCGCATCGGGATTGTTCAGGTCCAGCGGTTTCAAACCGGTCGAGCGTCCGCCGCCAAAACGTTCCGGGCGACGGTGCCAGGCCAGGTGCAGCGCACCGGCAAAGGCGTGTTTCATCGGCCCGCCCCAGGTCATGCCGAAGAACAGTTCCGACACGCCCCACAGCACGCCAACACCGAGGATGGCGGCGAGCACCCAGCCGCCGAAGTTTTCCGGCAGGATCCCCGCCACCGGCAGGGTCACCAGGAAAAACGACGCGGAGAAGGCCAGCAGGCTTTTCGGCAGGCGCATCCACGGGCCTTTCGACAGACGCGCAGGCGGATTGACCCGGCGCAGGTACATGAAGATCGCGCCGACGAACATCACCGCCGACATCAGCAGCAAGGCGTAGCCAAGGATGCGGTTATGCAGGCCGAAACCGTGCACCAGAATGGCCAGCACAATCGACGCCACCGCACCGCCCGCCGTGGCAACGTGTGTGTTGGCAATGTATTTGTCCCGCGCGACGACGTGGTGCAGGTCGACCATGTAGCGCTTGGGCATGGCCAGCAGACCGCCGAGCAGATCGACCTTCGCCGCCCGCCCCCGGCGCCACATGTTCATCCGCCGCAACGCGCCGAGGACCGCAAGGCCCAGGGCTGCGAACAACAGGATTGGAAGAAGGGTGTTCAACATGGTGAAGCTCCCACCAGACAGCCTGGAGAAACACGGCGTTCGATGATCGTTCCCACGCTCTGCGTGGGAATGAATCCCGTGACGCTCTGCGTCACAAAGGACGCGGAGCGTCCCTGGCTGCATTCCCACGCGGAGCGTGGGAACGATCAGTTAACGTGTCTTAGAAATCCTTGCAGAGTCGCAGGGCGTCATAGATCGCGGCGTGGGTATTACGCTGCGCCACGCAGTCGCCGATGCGGAACAGCAAGTAGCCGTCGCCCGCTTCGCTCAGCGAAGGTTGCGGCTGGATCGCGAACAGCGCTTCGACGTCGATCTGGCCCTTGTTGCGCGAGCCGTCCTTGAGGGCGTAGTAGATTTCCTCGTCCGGGCGCACGCCGTTTTCGACGACCACCTGATCGACCACCCGCTCCTCTTTCGCGCCGGTGTATTCGTTCTCCAGCACCGCGATCAGCTTGTCGCCTTCGCGGTAGACCTTCTCCAGCATCATGTCGCCGGTCATGATCACTTCTTTCGGGTACATGCTGCGGTAGTAGGTCGGGAACGACGTGCCGCCGATAGCCACGCCCGGTTTGATGTCGTCGGTGACGATCTCGACCTGGCTGCCCTTGTCGGCGAGGAAGTCGGCGACCGACATGCCGGTGAACTCGCAAATGGTGTCGTAGACCAGCACGTTCTTGCCCGGCGCAACTTTGCCGTCGAGCACGTCCCAGCTGCTGACCACCAGCCCTTCGGCCGCGCCCCAGTGCTCGTTCTGCTCAAGGTACGGATGACCGCCGACCGCCAGTACCACCACATCCGGACGCAGGTCCATGATGGTGTCGGCATCCGCCGCCGTGCCCAGGCGCAGATCGACTTTCAGCCGCGCCAGTTCCAGCTGGAACCAGCGGGTGATGCCGGCGATCTGGTCACGCTGCGGTGCTTTCGATGCGGTGGTGATCTGCCCGCCGATGAAGTCTTTTTTCTCGAACAGCGTGACGTCGTGGCCACGCTCGGCAGCCACGCGTGCTGCTTCCATCCCGGCCGGGCCGGCACCGACGATCACCACCTTGCGTTTCGGCCCGGTGGATTTCTCGATGATGTGCGGCACGCCCATGTATTCACGGGAGGTCGCGGCGTTCTGGATGCACAGCACGTCCAGCCCCTGATACTGACGGTCGATGCAATAGTTGGCGCCGACGCACTGCTTGATCTGGTCAATCTGGCCCATCTTGATCTTGGCGATCAGGTGCGGGTCGGCGATGTGCGCGCGGGTCATGCCGACCATGTCGACGTAACCGCCCTCAAGAATGCGCGTAGCCTGGTTCGGGTCCTTGATGTTCTGCGCGTGCAACACCGGCACCTTGACCACTTCCTTGATCCCGGCAGCCAGATGCAGGAACGGCTCCGGTGGATAACTCATGTTCGGAATGACGTTGGCCAGGGTGTTGTGCGTGTCGCAACCCGAGCCGACCACGCCGATGAAATCGAGCATGCCGGTGTCGTCGTAATACTTGGCGATCTGCTTCATGTCCTCGTGGGACAAGCCGTCCGGGTGGAACTCGTCACCGCACAGGCGCATGCCCACGCAGAAGTCGTCACCGACCTCGGCGCGCACGGCTTTCAGGACTTCCAGGCCGAACTTCATCCGCCCTTCGAAGCTGCCGCCCCATTCATCGGTACGCTTGTTGACGCGCGGGCTCCAGAACTGGTCGATCATGTGCTGGTGCACGGCCGACAGTTCGACGCCATCGAGGCCACCAGCCTTGGCCCGGCGCGCAGCCTGGGCGTAGTTGCCGATCACTCGCCAGATCTCTTCCGGCTCGATGGTTTTGCAAGTGGCGCGGTGCACCGGTTCACGGATGCCCGACGGCGACATCAAGGTCGGCCAGTTGAAACCGTCCCAGCGCGAGCGACGGCCCATGTGGGTAATCTGGATCATGATCTTGGCGCCATGCTTGTGCATGGCGTCGGCCAGATTCTGGAAGTGCGGAATGATCCGGTCGGTGGACAGATTGACCGAACTCCACCATTCCTGCGGGCTGTCGATCGCCACCACGGACGAACCGCCACAGATCGCCAGGCCGATACCGCCCTTGGCTTTCTCTTCGTAGTATTTGACGTAGCGGTCGGTGGTCATGCCACCGTCAGTCGCGTAGACCTCGGCGTGCGCGGTGCTGAGCACGCGGTTGCGGATGGTCAGTTTGCCGATCTGGATCGGCTGGAACATTGCTTCGAAAGCCATGGCACGGTCCTCGGCTTACAACGGCTTGACGATGAACAGGCCGTCATCGTGGCCCTCTTCGGAGCCTCCGTAGACTTGTTCGGCCACAGTACGGATCTTGCTGCCACGGGCTTCGAGAATCTGGTCCATGGCGCCGGCGAACCAGCCGGTGAACATGTAATCGACCTTGCGCCCGACCTTGCCGTAGACATAGACGAATGCCGAGTGCTCGAGCTTGACGCTGGCGGTGCCGTTGTCGAGGTCGATGTCCTGAATCTTGAACAGGCCCCAGCCGCGCTGCGACAGGCGCTTCATGTAGTGCTCGAACACCGCGACGCCCTCCAGGCCGTGGCATTCGGCTTCCTTTTCACACCAGTGCCAGGCGGATTTGTAGCCGGCCTTGTAGAGGATCTCGGCATAGGCTTCAGCGCCGAGCACTTCCTCGATGCCCATGTGGTTGTTGACGAAAAAGTGACGCGGCACATACAGCATTGGCAGGGCGTCGGAGGTCCAGACACCGGTCTCGCTGTCGACTTCGATAGGCAATTGCGGGGCGATCTTGGCCATGGAAACTTAACTCCAGAAAATTTTGTGTGTTGCCCCCGGCTCGGATGGCCGGGGGAAAGGATTCAGAAGTGCGGCGGCTTATTCGCCCCAGACGTCTTTCAGGACGCTTACCCAGTTCTCGCCCATGATCTTGCGCACCACGCGCTCGGAATGGCCGCGCTTGAGCAGGGTTTCGGTGAGGTTGGGGAATTCGCCGACGGTGCGGATGCCCAGCGGGTTGATGATCTTGCCGAAGCTGGTCAGGCGGCGGGCGTAACCCTTGTCGTGGGTCAGGTATTCGAAGAAGTCCTGGCCGTGACCCTGAGTGAAATCGGTGCCGATACCGATGGCGTCTTCGCCAACGATGTTCATGGTGTATTCGATCGCTTCGGCGTAATCGTCGATGGTCGAATCGATGCCCTTGGCGAGGAACGGCGCGAACATGGTCACGCCGACGAAACCGCCGTGGTCGGCAATGAACTTCAGCTCGGCATCGGACTTGTTGCGCGGGTGCTCTTTGAGACCCGACGGCAGGCAGTGCGAGTAGCAGACCGGTTTTTTCGATTCGAGAATGACTTCTTCGGAGGTCTTGGAACCGACGTGGGACAGGTCGCACATGACGCCGACGCGGTTCATCTCGGCAACGATCTCGCGACCGAAACCTGACAGGCCGCCATCACGCTCGTAGCACCCGGTGCCGACCAGATTCTGGGTGTTGTAGCACATCTGCACGATGCCAACGCCGAGCTGCTTGAACACCTCGACGTAGCCGATCTGGTCTTCGAAAGCGTGGGCATTCTGGAAGCCGAAGAGGATGCCGGTCTTGCCCTGCTCCTTGGCGCGACGGATGTCGGCGGTGGTGCGCACAGGCATCACCAGGTCGCTGTTTTCGCGGATCAGTTTCTGGCTGGCAGCAATGTTGTTCACGGTCGCCTGAAAGCCTTCCCACACCGACACAGTGCAGTTGGCCGCCGTCAGACCGCCCTTGCGCATGTCTTCGAACAGCTCGCGGTTCCATTTGGCAATGATCAGACCGTCGATAACGATGCTGTCGGCGTGTAATTCGGCTGGGCTCATCAGGCGTCCCCTTATTGGCGATTCATGCGCCGAATCGTCTGCCGGCGCTTTGGGGCCAGCATATGCCTCGGTGCCGGGGCGACCGGGTGCAAAAACGACAGGGGAATTGCCGAAAGCGTCAATCCGCGACAAAGGGTCGTCAGCCGCCCTCCTCGGCTGGCTGTTCAAGCCCGCGCGCTTGCGCCAGAATCTGCCGCAGCCTGCACCTACCAACGGATTAGAGCGACCCCAATGAAATCGATCTTCCTCGCCCTGGCACTGATTGCGACCGGCGCCCACGCCGCCGAAGAATCCGAGAACAACCCGTGCGACGCGGTGGAAAACGACATCCAGACCCTGGAATGCTCCGCCTACAGCCGCAGCACCGCCGAAGACCTGCTCAAAGACAACTACGCCAGCCTCAACGAACGCATGCAGGCCGCCTACGGCAAGAACCCGACGCAACTGGCCGACATCACCGCCAAACTGAAAACCGCCCAGCAACAATGGTTGAAGACGCGGGATGCGGATTGCGCGGTGGAAGCGTTCCCGGCAACGGCGGGGAGCAAGGCGTTCACCATTGCGCAAAATGATTGTGTCGCGCGGATGAGTGATGAACGGTCGGAGTTTTTGGAGTCGATCGGGCAGGAGTGAGTGTTTGAGCTGTAAGCTGAACCTCTTAAGCCAGTCTAAGGATTCCCATGAACATCTGCGGCATTGAAATCAAAGGCAGCGAAGCGATCATCGCCGTGGCGGCGCTCGATGGTTCGACGTTGAGCCACGTCCCTCTCGCCACGAAGAAGATTGCTCTGGATGACGATGACGAGGCGGCGAACGTGCGGCGGTTTGCGGCGCAGGTGGCGTCGTTTGTGCGGGAAAATTCGGTGGACCGGATCGCGATCAAAAAGCGCAGCAAAAAGGGCGAGTTTGCCGGTGGGCCGACGACGTTCAAGATCGAGGGCGTGTTTCAGTTGCTTGATGGTTGTGAGGTGACACTGCTGTCGCCCCAGACGATCAATGCCCAGGCCAAGAAGCACAATTTCGAGCTGCCGGGGACGTTGAACAAGTATCAGCATGAGGCTTACAAGGCGGCGTGTTCGGCGTTGGTGAAGAAATAGCCCTCTCTCAGACGCCGAAAATTAATGTGGGAGCGAGCCTGCTCGCGAATGCAATGTGTCAGGCAACATCAGTGTTGGATGACAGCCCGCTTTCGCGAGCAGGCTCGCTCCCCCATTGCTTTCATGCAAGCCCATTCACGCCTGCGCGGTACG
>NZ_JASCPT010000059.1:0-34402 GCF_029959775.1 Pseudomonas sp. PS01270
CTGCGTGGGAATGCATCCAGTGACGCTCTGCGTCACCGTCGTGAAGGGACGCGGAGCGTCCCGGGCGGCATTCCCACGCGGAGCGTGGGAACGATCATTGGCTAACGTTCGCGCATCGCCTCGGTCCGCGCTTTAAGCACCGGTTTGAGCAGGTAATCCAAAACGCTTTTCTCGCCGGTAATAATGTCCACCGTCGCCACCATCCCCGGGATGATCAGCAGCGGTTTCACGTCGCCGCCCAGGTGATTCTTGTCGGTGCGCACCTGAATCAGATAGAAGCTGTTGCCCTTGTCATCGGTAATCGTATCGGCGCCGATCAGTTCGAGCTTGGCGCTCAGCCCGCCGTAAATCGTGTAGTCGTAGGCACTGAACTTGACCATGGCTTTCTGGCCCGGATGCAGGAACGCGACGTCTTGCGGGCGGACCTTGGCTTCGATCAGCAGGTTGTCTTCCAGCGGCACGATTTCAACCATGTCGCTGCCCGGCTGGACCACGCCGCCGATGGTGTTGACCTTCATCTGCTTGATCACGCCACGCACCGGCGACGTCACCGTAGTGCGACTGACGCGGTCGTCGATGGCGATGCTCGACGCGGTGATTTTCGATAGGTCGGTGCGTTTCTCATTCAGCTCTTTGGCGGCCTCGGAACGGAAGGTCTGCTCGGATTCGTCGATCTTGCTGCGGATCTCGGCGATCGCCGATTCGGCGCGGGGAATCGCCAGCGTGGTGGCGTTGAGCGAACCGCGAATTTCCACGGCACTGCGTCTGAGGCGGAGGATTTCCACCGGTGAAACGGCACCGGTTTTGACCAGCGGTTCCGACATGTTCATTTCTTGTTGCAACAACGCGAGGCTCGAGCTGAACTGGCCCTGCTTGGAGCGAAATTCGGCCAGCTCCTGGGTTTTCTGCCGCAGTTGTTCACTGAGGGTGCGCTGTTCACTGGCCAAGCGGCGTTGGCGTTGCTCGTACAGCGAGCGCTCGTCCTCGGCGACTTGCGGCGCTTTGGCGATGACTTCAGCGGAGAGTTTGAAGGGGCGTCCCTCGGCCTCTGCTGACAGCCGTTCAACCTGCGCGGTCAGCGCGTAACGGTCGGCCTCGCTCTCGCCCTTGTTCGAGCGAAAGCGCGTGTCATCCAGACGCAGCAGGGTGTCGCCCTTGCCGACCATCTGGCCTTCGCGAACGAAAATCTCGGTGACGATGCCGCCCTCAAGGTTCTGGATTACCTGAACCTTGCTCGACGGAATCGCCTTGCCTTCGCCCATGGTGACTTCTTCGAGCACGGCAAATTTGGCCCAGACCAGAGCGGCGATCAGCAGCGCTGCCGCCAGCCACACGGTGATCCGCGATTTGCGCGGCGAATCCTGCAATGCTGCGCCAGCGGTTTCCGGCATGAACTCGGCTTCGGCGCTTTTGCCGAAACTGTCGAAGTAGCCGCGCTTGTTGCTATCGGAGGAAGCAGGCATGGCGTAACTCCTAGACCGCCGCCGAGCCGACACGGCCCTTGCGCAGTGCATCGATGACCGCTTCTTTCGGGCCGTCAGCGACGACCCGGCCGTTATCCAGTACCAGCAACCGGTCCACCAGGCTCAGCATCGAGGTGCGGTGGGTGACCAGCAGCAGGGTTTTGCCTTGCACCCAGCCATGCAGTTTCTGCCGCAGTGCATCTTCGCTGCTGTTGTCCATGGCGCTGGTGGGTTCGTCGAGCAGCATGATCGGCGGATCGAGCAGTAATGCCCGCGCCAGCAACACCGCTTGGCGTTGGCCGCCGGAAAGCAATTGCCCGCGTTCGCCCACCGCTCGGTCGAAGCCTTGCGGGTGTTGTCGGGCCAGTTCGGTGACGCCAGTCAGTTCGGCGACTTCGAGCATGCGTGAATCGCTGATGTAACGCGCGCCCAGGGTCAGGTTGTCGCGCAGGCTGCCAGCCAGCAGCGGCAGGTCGTGGGCGACATAACCGATCTGCTGGCGCAGGTCAGCCACGTCCAGTTGGCGCAGGTCGAGGCCGTCGAGCAGTAACTGGCCTTGTTCCGCTTCGTAGAAGCCCATCACCAATCGCGCCAAGGTACTTTTGCCGGAACCGCTACGGCCAATGATGCCGACCCGCTCGCCGGCTTTCAGGCTGAAGCTGACCTCGCTCAGCGCCGGTGCGTTCTGGCCGTTGTAGTGGAACGTCACGCCGCTGACGTCGAGGGCACCTTGCAGCTGCGTACGTTCCAGTGGCCGTTGTTTGCCGTCGCGTTCCTGCGGCAGGGCCATCAGTGCGTCGGTGCTTTTCATGGTCAGTTGCGCTTGCTGATAGCGGGTGATCAGCCCGGCGATCTGGCCGAGCGGGGCAAGCACACGACTGCCAAGCATGTAGGTGGCGACCAGCGCGCCGACACTGAGGTTGCCGGCGATGATGCTGTAAACCCCGGCCACAATCGTCGCCATCCCGGAAAACTGCTGGATGAACAGCGTGCCGTTGGTGGCCAGCGCCGACAGGTTGCGCGCATGGCTGTCGAGGCGGGTGAGGGCGCCGTGGGTGCTTTCCCATTTGTGCTGGCGCTCGCTTTCGGCGCCGCAGGCCTTGAGGGTTTCCAGACCGCCGAGGGTTTCGATCAGCACTGCCTGACGCTCGGCGCCGAGGCTCAGGCTTTTCTGCACGGTGTCACGCAGGCGCACCTGAATCGCCATGGCGAAGATGATGGTGATCGGAAACGCCAGCAGTGGAATCACCACCAGCCAGCCGCCAAGCAGGCCGATCACTACCAGCATCAACACCACGAAGGGCAAGTCGATCAGGCTGGTCAGGGTCACGGCGGTGAGAAATTCACGCAGGCCCTGGAAGTCGTGAATGCTCTGGGCAAAGCCGCCGATGGTCGCCGGCCGCGCCTTCATCGACATGCCGGTGATGCGCTCGAACAACGTTGCCGAGAGGATCACATCGGTTTTCTTGCCGGCGGTGTCGAGCAGGTGCGCACGCACCACGCGCAGCACCAGTTCAAAACCGGTGCCGATCAACAGGCCGATCGACAGCACCCACAGCGTCGAGGTCGCCTGATTCGGCACGACGCGATCGTAGGTCTGCATGACGAACAGCGGCACCATCAGGCCCAGCAGGTTGATCAGGAAACTGGCGAGAATCGCATCGCTGTACAGCCATTTCGACAGTTTAAGGGTGTCGCGAAACCACGCATTTACCCGTGGCACCAGCGGCGCGCGGAGGTCTTCGAGTTCATGGCGCGGGCGGGCGAACAAGGCCTGGCCGCTGTAGTGCTCGTTGAGTTCTTCGCGGCTCACCCATTGCTCGCCGCCGTCGGCTTCGCTGGGCAGCAGCAGGGCTTTGCCGTCCTCGCCGAAGCGCCGCAGCACGGCAGTGCGGCCGTCGTTGAGCAGCAGCAGGATCGGCAGGTTCAGCGGTGAAATGTCTTTCAATTCACGGCGCAACAAGCGCGCCTGTAATCCGGCCCGCGCTGCTGCACGGGGCAGCAGATCGAGGCTCAGGCGTTGCTTGTTCAGGGGCAGCCCGGCACTCAGGCTGGCACGACTGACCGTGGCGCCATGCAATTTGCAGAGGATCAGCAGACCGTCGAGTAACGGATCGTCGAAGCTCAGGCGCGGATCGACCCCGGTGGCGCCGGGTTCCATGCTGGTCATAGTGATTGCCTCTGTTGAACGGGCTCGGTTATCGGATCGTTCCCACGCTCTGCGTGGGAATGCAGCCCGTGACGCTCCGCGTCACTGGACGCGGGGCGTCCCTTGAGGCATTCCCACGCAGAGCGTGGGAACGATCAGGGCAAAGTCAGTTCCTGCACCGTTTACTTCAGTTCCGGCAGGCGCGCCTGGTTTTTTACTTCGGTCGTGGCAATCGCATTAGCCGGCAGCACCACGCGCTGTTTGCTCAGCAATTGGCCCATGTTCGCCAGCACGCGGTACATCGAGTATTCCTCGGTGTAGCGGATTTCGGTGTAGCGACGGTTGGCGTTGTACAGCTCGTTTTCGCTGTCGAGCAGGTCGAGCAGGGTGCGTTGGCCGAGGCCGAACTGGTCCTGATAAGCGGCGCGCACGCGTTTGGTGGTTTCTGCGTACTCGCGAGCGGTCGGTGTCTGCTTCTTGGCGTTCTCCATGGCGTTCCAGGCCAGACGAATGTTCTCGTTGAGCTGACGCAGGGCGTTGTTGCGGATGTCCATCGCCTGGTTGATGTCGTGGGCATTCGCGGCCAGACGTGCCTTGTCGCTGCCGCCACGGAACAGGTTGTAGTTCATCACCACACCGACACGCCATTCGTTGTCGTGGCCTTCGTCGCCCTGCACGTTGTTGTTCGCGCCGACTGCTGCTTCGGCATCGAAGCGCGGGTAGAACGGCGACTTGGCCACTTC
Organism: Pseudomonas sp. PS01270; assembly: GCF_029959775.1. Classification (NCBI taxonomy): domain Bacteria; kingdom Pseudomonadati; phylum Pseudomonadota; class Gammaproteobacteria; order Pseudomonadales; family Pseudomonadaceae; genus Pseudomonas; species Pseudomonas sp. PS01270. Next base: position 4,356 of record NZ_JASCPT010000059.1, read on the forward strand.
GTACTGGCTCTCGGCGGACTGCACGTCAGCCTGGGCCGATTTCAGGTACGGGTTGTTGTCGACCATGCTCTGCTGCGCTTCACGCAGGTCCGGCGGCATCTCACCGCGAGTCGAGGCCGGGGTTTCCAGCTCATCGGGCATGCGTCCGACCACGCTGTAGAAATTCGATTCGGCGTCGGCCAGATCGACTTCGGCGGTGTCGAGGTTGTTCTGCGCCAGCGCACGACGGGCAACCGATTGATCGGAGTCGGCGGTGCTGCCGATGCCGCGCTCGGTGCGCAGGCCGATCTGATCGTTGACGCGCAAGTGCGCCTGCAAATTGTTCTTCGCCAGCGTCACCAGTTCACGCCGCTTGAGCACTTCGAGGTAGACCTCGATGGTGCGCAGGGCCAGATCCTGTGCGGTGCCTTGCGCGTAGTAGGCGCGCGAATTGGACACGCCCTTGGTGCGCTCGACCTCGTTGGCGGTGTTGAAGCCGTCGAAGATCATCTGCCGCAAGCGCAGCTCCGACTGGGTGTAGTTGAGGATTTCGGTATTGTGATTACCGAAGGCGCGGGTGTTGGTGTTGTCGCTGTAGCCGCGCCCGTAGGCAGCGTTCAGATCGACCGACGGATAAAACCCGCCCTTGGCCACTTTCACCTGTTCATCCGCTGACAAGCGGGCGTCCACGCGCGAAGCCAGCTCCGGGTGGGTGGCGATGGTGCTCTGAATCGCCTCGGTGAGGTTCATCGCCTGGGCTTGGGAAGTGCAAGCCATGGCCAGCAAAACCGCGCTGCAGAGGGGGGTTAAAACGCGCATGGGTGCATCTCCCTGGATCTCAATGTTGTGTTACCGTCGCCAAATATTTGACGTAAATTTAGGGTGTAAGCGTTTCACTCTTGTAACAACAGAGCTAAGAACATCCTAGAGCGTAGCTAAGAAAAAATTTTCATAAGGTTTATTCCAAAAAAAACTTATGCGGTTTTTCAAAAGCAGCACATTGTTCAGCTCGAAAGCCTTTGTTTTATGCGCTTTAGGGAGCTCGAAAAGGCTTGAGGAAAGTTCCATTCACTTTGCGAGACACTGCGAAGTACTGCTGAAGGGGAGGGACGCGTAGCGGGGAATGAGCGACAGATTTTTGTCACTCGGGTGATTCACCACCGTTACGTAGCGCTAGTGGGTCGATGGATTGAACAGGGTTGGCAAGTGCTTGATAGCGCTGACAATTCGTTTCAATCCGGGCCTGCGAAACGAACTGTCGAGGGTGCGAGCGTCGCCCCCGGCAACCCGATTGAGCCATGGGCTGCTTCGCGAACCAGTGCCGACGGTGGTCGGCAGCGGAGGATTTCACATGGCAACGCTCATCGGTACGGTCACAAAAGTCATTGGTCAGGTGTTCGCTCAAGCGAGCGACGGCATCAAGCGTCCGCTGTTCGAAGGCGATCGTTTGTACGCTGGCGATCAACTGATCACCGGCGCGGAGGGCGCGGTGGCAGTGAAACTGCAAAACGGCGAGGAATTGACCCTCGGCCGGGGCAGCAGCATTACCATGAGCGGGCAATTGCTGGCCGACCAGGCTGTGCCGGTGAACGTCGACGAAGCGCAGACCCCGAGCCAGGCGCAACTGACCGATGTCGAGCAGATCCAGCAAGCCATCGCCGCCGGTGAAGACCCGAGCAAAACCGCCGAAGCCACTGCCGCCGGCCCCAACGCGCCCACCGGCAATACCGGTGAACTGGGCGGCGGGCACAGTTTCGTTCTGCTCACCGAAGTCGGCGGCCGAGTCGATCCGATCATTGGTTTCCCCACCGCTGGCTTCAACGGTATTCCCGAATTTCCCGAGTATCGTCGCGACGCGGACATCGACAATGGCGACGACACGCCAGCGCCAGTCGTGGTGCCACCGCCACCGGTGAACAATCCGGTCATCCTTAACGGCCTTGACGCGGCGGGCGGCGAGCTGAACCTCAATGAAGCCAATCTGCCTGACGGTACAGCGGCTAATCCAGGCGCGTTGACGCAAAGTGGCAGCTTCACGGTCTCGGCAGCGGATGGTTTGAACAGCCTGAGCATCGGCGGCATCAACGTGATTGTTGGCGGCGTGCCGATCGGCTTTCCCCAGTCGATCACCACGCAACTGGGCAACACCCTGACCATCACCGGTTACAACGCGACCACTGGCACGGTCAGCTACAGCTACACCCTCAACGGTAACGAAACCCACGCGGCCGGCGACGGCGTGAACAATCTCAGCGAACAGTTCACCGTGATCGCCACCGACAGCAATGGCGACAGCGCCACTGGCACCCTCGACGTGAATATCACCGACGACGTGCCCAAAGCGTTTGACGACGCCAACGGCATTGCCTCGGAAACCTTGCTGACCCTGACCGGAAACGTCCTCACCAACGACATCCAAGGCGCCGACCGCGTACCCACCGGACCGGTCACGCCGGGTACTTTCACCGGTACTTACGGCACCTTGGTTCTGAACGCCGACGGCACCTACACCTACACCCTGAATACCAGCGATGCCGATTTCAAAGCCTTGACCGGCGGCGGTAACGGCACGGAAACCTTCGCCTACACGATCACTGATGCCGACGGCGATTCCAGCACTGCCAATCTGGTTCTGCAGATCCACAACAACGACGATCCAGTCACAATCGACGGCCTGAACGTCGCTGGCGGCGAGCTCACGGTTTACGAAAAAAACCTCAGCGACGGCAGCGCTCCGGACACTGGCGCGCTGACGCAAAATGGCACGTTCACCATCACCGCGCTGGACGGCGTCACCACGCTGACCGTCGGCGGCATCGCCGTGGTGACCAACGGCGTCGCCGCAGGCTTCCCGCAGTCAATCACCACGCCATTGGGCAGCACGCTGACCATCACTGGTTTTAACGCTGCAACCGGCGTGGTCAGTTACAGCTACACCCTGGCTGATAACGAAGCGCATCCGGACGCCAACGGCGCCAATAATCTGCCCGAGCAATTCGCCGTCACGGTAGTCGATGACAACGGCACGACGGCCACCGGCACCCTCGACGTGAACATCACCGACGACGTGCCCAAAGCGTTTGACGACGCCAACGGCGTTGCCTCGGAAACCGTGCTGACCCTGACCGGCAATGTCCTCACCAATGACATACAAGGCGCTGACCGCGTACCCACCGGACCGGTCACGCCGGGTACTTTCACCGGTACTTACGGCACATTGGTGCTGAACGCCGACGGCACATATACCTACACCCTGAATACCAGCGATGCCGATTTCAAAGCCTTGACCGGCGGTGGCAACGGCACAGAGACCTTCGCCTACACCATCACTGATTCCGACGGCGACTCCAGCATTGCCAATCTGGTTCTGCAGATTCACAACAACGACGATCCAGTAATCATCGATGGCCTGAACGTCGCTGGCGGCGAGCTCACGGTTTACGAAAAAAACCTCAGCGACGGCAGCGCCCCGGACACTGGCGCGCTGACGCAAAACGGCACGTTCACCATCACTGCACTGGACGGCGTCACCACGCTGACTGTTGGTGGAATTGCCGTGGTGACCAATGGCGTCGCCGCAGGTTTCCCGCAATCGATCACCACGCCGCTGGGCAGCACGCTGACGATTACTGGTTTCAACGCTGCCACGGGCGTGGTCAGCTACAGCTACACCCTGGCCGACAACGAAGCACATCCGAACGCCAACGGCGCGAACAATCTGCCTGAGCAGTTCGCGGTCACGGTGGTCGATGACAACGGCACCACCGCCACCGGTACCCTCGACGTGAACATCGTCGATGACCTGCCGAAAGCCAACGACGACAGCAACGGTACCGCCTCGGAAAGCCAACTGACCCTGACCGGCAACGTCCTGACCAACGACATCCAAGGCGCTGACCGCGTACCCACCGGTCCAGTCACGCCGGGCACTTTCACTGGTACTTTCGGTACGTTGGTTTTGAACGCCGACGGCACCTACACCTACACGCTCAATACCAGCGATGCCGATTTCAAAGCTTTGACCGGCGGCGGTAACGGCACTGAAACCTTCGCCTACACCATCACCGACGCCGACGGCGATACCAGCACTGCCAACCTTGTTCTGCAGATTCACAACAACGATGATCCGGTGCTGCTCAATGGCCTCGACGTCAACGGTGGCGAACTCACCGTCTACGAGAAAAACCTCAGCGACGGCACCAGCCCCAACACGCCCGCGCTGACCCAGAACGGCACTTTCACCGTCAGCGCTCTCGATGGTCTGCAGACCCTCACGGTTGGCGGCATCGCGGTGATCACCAATGGCGTGGCCGCAGGGTTTCCGCAATCAGTGATCACGCCGCTTGGCAGCACCTTGACCATCAGCGGTTATGATCCGGCGACCGGCGTGGTCAGCTACAGCTACACCCTGGCCGACAACGAAGCCCATCCAACCGCCAACGGCGCCAACAGCCTCACCGAGAACTTCGACGTCGTCGCGACGGACACCGATGGCAGCACCGCCAGCGGCCAGATCAACGTCAACATCGTTGATGATTTGCCGACCGCGCATGCGGACGCGGCTTCGGTGGCCGAGGGTGGCACCGTCAGCGGCAACGTACTCAACAACGATGTCGGCGGCGCGGATGGCCCGGCGATTACCGGCGCAGTGGTCGGCGTGCGTGCCGGTGCCGACACCTCGACTTCGGCCATCGGCGGACTCAATTCGCAGATCAACGGCACCTACGGCTACCTCACGCTTGATGCCAACGGCAACGCCGTTTATCACAGCAATCCGAACACGGTGAACGGCCCGGGCGCGGTGGATGTGTTCACCTACACCGTGCGCGATGCCGACGGTGACGAAAGCACCACGACGATCACCATCGATGTCTACAACAGCTGCCTGAAAGCAGTCAGCGACACCGATGTCACCGTCTACGAAAAAGCCCTCGACCTGAACCAGGATGGCCAGGATCTGGCAGCGGGCAGTGTGGTCGGCAGCGATCCGAACAGCACTGGCGAAACCGCTTCCGGCACCCTGGTCGGCTCGGTCACCGGTGCGGTCGGCGCGATCAGTTATGCGCTGGTTGGCAGTGCTACCGGCAACTACGGGCAGATCGTTCTCAATGCCAATGGCACTTACACCTACACCCTGACTTCGCCAGCGACCACCACGCCGCACGCTGACGACGGCGCCAACAGCCTGAGCGAAACCTTCACCTATCAGGCCACCGATTCGCTGGGCAATGTCGTCACCAGCACGATCGTTGTGAGCATCGTCGATGACGTGCCGAAAGCGCTGAATGACAGCAATGCCGACAACGCGAGCGAAGCCTGGTTGACCCTGACCGGCAACGTCCTCGACAACGATGTGCAGGGCGCCGACCGCGTCGCCAGCGGCCCGGTGACTGCCGGTACTTTCACTGGCACTTACGGCACGCTGGTGCTCAACGCCAACGGCACTTACACCTACACGCTGGACGCCAACGACGCCGACTTCAAAAACCTCCAGGGCGGCGGCAACGGCACGGAAACCTTCGCCTACACCATCACCGACGCGGACGGCGACACCAGCACCGCCAACCTGGTGCTGAACATCCATAACAACGACGATCCGGTGTGCCTCGACGGCCTCGATGTGAAGGGCGGCGAAATCACCGTCTACGAGAAAAACCTCAGCGACGGCAGCAGCCCCAACACCTCGGCGCTGACCCAGAGCGGCAGCTTCACCGTGACTGCGCTTGATGGCCTGCAAACCCTGACGGTCGGCGGCATTGCGGTGATCAGCAATGGCGTCGCCGCCGGTTTGCCGCAATCGGTGGTCTCGCCACTGGGCAGCACCTTCACCATCACCGGTTACGATCCGGCCACCGGCGTGGTCAGTTACAGCTACACCCTGGTCGACAACGAAGCCCACCCGAACGCCAACGGTGCCAACAGCCTCAGCGAGAGCTTCGACGTGGTCGCCACTGATACCGATGGCAGTACCGCCAGCGGTCAGATCAACGTCAACATCGTCGACGATCTGCCGACTGCCAACGCCGATACCGGCTCGGTAGCGGAGGGCGGCACGGTCAATGTCAGTGTGCTCGGCAATGACCTCAGCGGTGCCGACGGCGCCGCCACGGTGGTCGGCGTGCGCGCCGGCAGCAACACCGCGACGTCAGCCAGCGGCGGGCTCAACAGCAACATCAACGGCAACTACGGCTACCTGACCCTCGACGCGGCGGGCAACGCGGTTTACCACAGCAACCCGAACTCGGTGAGCCCGCCGGGGGCGACCGACACGTTCACCTACACCATCCGTGATAGCGATGGCGACGAAAGCACCACAACGCTGACCATCAATGTTGCCGACGGCAAACTGGTCGCCTCGGTCGATCAGGATGTCACGGTCTACGAAAAAGCCCTCGACCTGAACACGGATGGCCAGGATCTCGCCCCCGGCACAGTCACCGGCAGCGAACCGGGCAATACCGGTGAAACCGCCAGCGGCACGCTGCTCGGTTCGGTCAGTGGTGGCAGCGGCGCGATCACTTACACCCTGGTCGGCAACGCCACCGGCAGCTACGGGCAACTGCAGCTGAACGCTGACGGCACCTACACCTACACGCTGACCTCGGCGCCGAAAACCGCGCCGAACGCCAACGACGGGCCGAACACGCTCAGCGAAACGTTCACCTACAAAGCCACCGATGCGCTGGGCAACAGCACCACCAGCACGCTTGTGGTGAACATCGTCGACGATGTGCCGAAAGCCGTTGCCTCGGATCGCTCGGTTACCGCAGTGGAGATCGATTCCAACATCCTCATCGTCCTCGACATCTCCGGCAGCATGGCCGATCCCTCTGGCGTGCCGGGCCTGTCGCGGCTGGCACTGGCCAAGCAGGCCATTGGCGCCTTGCTCGACAAGTACGATGATCTGGGCGATGTGAAAGTGCAGTTGGTGACGTTCAGCAGCAATGCCGCCGACCGCACCACGGTGTGGGTCGATGTCGCTACTGCCAAGACATTGCTCGCCGGCCTCAACGCCGGCGGCGGCACCAACTACGATGCCGCCGTGGCGGTGATGCAGACCGCGTTCGACACCTCCGGCAAACTCACCGGGGCACAGAACGTCGGCTACTTCTTCTCCGACGGCAAGCCTAACGAGGGCGACATCGGCACGGCTGACGAAGCCGCGCTGAAAAACTTCCTCGACGCCAACAACATCAAGAACTATGCAATCGGTCTGGGCAGTGGCGTGAGCAACGCCAACCTCGATCCGCTGGCCTACGACGGCATCAACCACACCAATACCAATGCGGTGGTGGTCACCGATCTCAACCAGCTCAACTCGGTGCTGTCCGGCACCGTGCAGGGCGCGCCGGTCACCGGTTCGCTGCTGGGCGAGGGCGGCTCGTTCGGTGCCGATGGCGGTTTCATCAAGTCGATCGTGGTCGACGGCACCACCTACACCTACGATCCGAAAGCCCTCAGTGGCCAGGGTTCGTTGACCGCGAGCGGCGGCGTCAACCACGGCACTTTCAATACCGCCAACAACACCGTCAGTATCGCCACCAACAACAGCGGCACGCTGGTGGTCAACCTCGATACCGGCGAATACAGCTACACCTCGCAGAAAACCACCGCCGTGGTCATCACCGAAAACATCGGCTTCACCGTCAGCGACAACGACGGCGATCTGGCCAGCTCCACCCTGACGGTGAAAGTGATTCCCAACGCGCCACCGGTGGCGATGGACGATCACGTCATCACCAACGTGCTCTCGGGCAACATCGTGGTGCCGGGTGAGCTGCTGCTGGCCAATGACAGCGATCCGAACGGCGACACCCTCAACGCTACGCCAACCAGTTTCAACACCGGTTGGGTCTCGAAAGCGGCGGACTTCACCGGTACCGGCCTGATCGGTTTCACTGGGCAGAACAATAATGCGGCCAACCAGAACCTGGCCAATGTGCGCAGCGCCTTCAGCGCCAATGCCGCGACCATGACCGCCGTGCTGGTGGTCAGCGGTTATCTGGGCATGGTGAGCAACAGCAATGCCAACGATGAAGACCGCATTACCGTCAATCTACGTCAGGGCGAAACCCTTAACCTCGATCACAATCTGGGTGCCAGTAAGATCAGCATGGAGTATTCGCTCAACGGCGGTGCCTGGATGGCGCTGGCGGACGGCCAGACCCTCAGCGCCTCGGCGGACGGCGTCTACCAGATCCACATCACCAACATTGGTAATGGTGGCGGCAACCCGAACGCGGCGGAAAACTACCAACTGACCATGACCCTCAACTATGCGGGGGCCCACGACATCACACCGGACTACCACGGCACCTACACCGCCAACGACAACCACGGCGGCAGCGACACGGCCAACGTCAGCATCAGCTATCAGGACGGCCACATCCTGACCGGCACTGCTGGCGACGACGTGTTGGTAGCGGGCAGCGGCAACAACGTGATCAATGCCGGCGAAGGCAACGACGTGCTCACCGCCGGCTCTGGCAACAACGAAATGCACGGCGACGGCGGTAACGATTTGCTCTACAGCGGCGCGGGCAACGATCTGCTCGATGGCGGCACTGGCAGCGACACCGCCAGCTACGCCCACGCCACGGCCGCCGTCACCGTCAATCTCGGCCTGCTCGGTGCGCAGAACACCCTCGGCGCCGGTACTGACACCTTGACCGGTATCGAAAACCTGATCGGCTCGAACTTCAACGACAGCCTCACCGGCGACGGCAACAACAACGTGATCAACGGCGGCCTCGGCAACGACTTCCTCAATGGCGGCGCTGGCGATGACTTGCTGATCGGTGGCATGGGCAACAATACGCTGACAGGCGGGGCAGGGGCTGACACCTTCCAGTGGCTCAAGGGCAACAGCGGTCACGACCTGATCACCGACTTCACCCCCGGTACCGACAAGCTCGACCTGTCGCAACTGCTGCAAGGCGAAAACGCCAGCACCGCGTCGCTGGACGACTATCTGCACTTCACCGTCAGCGGCAGCGGCGCCTCGGTGATGACCAGTATCGACGTCAGCGCCATGGCCGGCGGCACGCCGAACCAGACCATCGACCTGGCCGGCGTCAACCTCGCCAGCCACTACGGCGTGACACCGGGGGCGGGCGGCATGATTGCCAGCGGTCACGACACGGCGACGATCATCAGCGGCATGCTTAATGATCATTCGTTGAAGGTGGATACGGTGTAAGCGCCGTCTGAAACAAAAAAACCGCCGTCCAGCTCATAGGGACGGCGGTTTTTTTCTGCCTGATGGTACTGCGTTGCTCACACGTCAGTCTTCGCGAGCAGGCTCGCTCCCACGGTGGAATGCATTTCAATGTGGGAGCGAGCCTGCTCGCAAAGGGGCCAGAGATGGCCCGGACAATCAGCCGGTGTTTGACACAAGCTCACGCCGACAGCCCAAATTATCCAGAATCCGATTCACCGCCAACTTCCCGAGCATGATCTGCTGCTCAGCAGCAATGGCACGGCACAGTTGTCAATAAGGTCTGAGGCACCATGCCCAATATCCGATGCTCAAGTCGTTACGGCAGAGATATCCGCCGCCTCGCCAAACGTAGTAACCCCCCTGATTGTGCCCACATGCAGCGCCGGTGCACATCCATGTTATCCAGCCAGAAGCTAGCGGCCAGTTATGGTCTTTGCCATAGACAGCGTACATGCTATTAAAATAATTGTTTAAAGGAACTGAACCATAAACACTGTTCATCCAATTTACTGCCTGGTAATGGTTCATTGCATACCCAGACACGGACAGCTGGTAGATATTCCGAACATCAACGTTGTATGAAAATGAGCTGAATCGGTCTTGCACCGTGATGTAGGTATTGCCGTTACGCATACCGGTGACTTTCCCGTTGCCGTCAACATGGGCCACGTTCGAATTACTGCTTCTGTAAGTGATCGGGGGAACGCCGGTAGACGGGACAGCAGCACGGATTTGAGTGTTACCTGGAAAGTCCGCACTGTGGGGCCATGCATAAACTCTCGGTCCATGCAGGGCCATGGCGCTATTGTTGACTTGCAGCGCTTTGCGTAGCGTGAACGAACGCAAAGGAGAGAGCAGACCTTCACCATAGAGCGCCCGAATCTGCACGATTGTCAGTACATCGACAACGAGCCCCTTCAGTAGCACTGAGAATTTGCCGTCCTTGTCTGTGGTCAACGTCTCCACCGGCTTGCCATCCACCAGCACTTCAACCTGCTGCTCTGTACTCGCAGTCCCTTCAACCGTGACATTGGGGTCAACCGTAAAGTCGCTATGCGGAATCTCCCGGTTCTGCGAGTCCTTGACCAATGTAATGACCGGTTGCAGTTCAACCAGAGATTCGATTTGGTACGTCTGGTGAGGAAATTCCACCGGTTTGCCGCGCAACCCCAGGCGCACGGAAAATATCAATGTCGCCGTACTGCCGCTTTTGAGATTTCTCAACACTTCCAGCGTCGGCGTTGACAGTTCCCGTATCAGCCCGGCGCTGGTGACGCTCGCCTCCGCGTTGATGATGACGTGGCGGACAGGGTTGTTTGTGCTGTCGATGCCGATCAGCACCAGCGTCATGCTCTGGCCCGGCCGTTGTCCGTGCCAGAGGTTGACCGCCAATTTGTCTGCGCTGGTCAGTTTTTTTACGTCCAGTATTGCGTTATCAATGCCAATGATTCGCGGTCGCGGAAACCTGGGATCCTGATCAGCGATCAGTTTGAAAGAAATCTCTGTTTCCGGAGATGATCCGATTTTCTTGCCGTCCTGATTCAGGTTGAATTTGAATCGCACGGTTTCACCGTGAAGCGCCACAATGAGGCGCCTGTCGAACGGAAAGCGGGCTTGTTTGGCCGAATCCAGATCTACCAGCGGGAAGCGATCAAATCCCAGAGGCAGTGGTGTGCATACCAGACGGACTTTTTCGGTCGTGGCATCGAGATACTCCACGAGCATGCCCGGCAGCGCTGCCAAGGGATCAAGCGGATTAGTGAAAGGTGATACCAGTGAAGGCGGCGTGAGGACAAGCTCCTTGGGATCGCCGATCTTCAACTGCGCGATATCGGAAAAGACTTCACTTTCGCCGGGATTGGTGATGGTGGCCTGCACGGCCAGTCTCGCGCTGGCGTAGGGCTTGATGTACTCGTTCTCGGCCTCGAAAACGATGGGCTTTGAAGGATCGGTTACCAGCTGTCCCCAAGTGAACTGTACCAACTTGCCATTGATGTCTGTGGTCTGCCAGTGCAGCTTGACCTCTGCCCCTTGTTTCAAGGGCCAGAAGCTGGCGACATTTATTAGTGCTTTGGCAGTATCGACCGCCAGTTCGCCTTCCACCAGTGGGGTGACCTCCGGCGCTCCCAGTGGCAACGATTTACCCGCAACGGTTACGTCAGCAGGTTTGGAGAGCTTGGGCTGACCTGCTCTGGTCAGGATATAGGTTGCCCGTAAACTTCCACCTATCACATTTTGAATGCGGAAATTTTCCACGGGAAAGTTCAGTGTCTTGCTGGCGACGGTCACCGTTAAAGAATAGGTATGAGTGACTGGCACGTTGTTTCGGGTGAATCCTTCCAGTGTCAGGTCGATCACATCGTTGATCGCAAAACTGCCCGTCAGGAGAATGTTCGTCGGGCCGCCTGCAAGCCAGTCATGGTGTAGAACGTCGTCGCCATCGGACTGCTCGAAAATCGGCGCGGCCAACAAAGTTATTCCGGGCTTGAACGGCAGAATGAGCGGTTCCGAAAAACCACTGGAGTTCTCGACAACGTCATAGACGCTCCAGCGCACCACCAGACTGCTGGTTTTTGGCAATTCGCCGAGTTGTTCAGCTGTAAGCGTGAAAACGATGTCGGCCGAGGCGTCAGTCACGACGAAGTCCAGCCGAAGCGAACCAAATGTCAGCACGACCGTATCACCGATCTGCTGATTGAAGTAATGCTTGACCGTGACATCCATGCCTGCGTCGATGACGTTCTGATCGACGATGCTTTCCGATGCGAGCGGCAGCTTGAGGCCCTGATTGAGGGACTTTCCACCATCAGTGTCCGCCTCGCCGGGTGCGGGGTATTTGAACCAGAGCTGTGCGTGTGGCGATTCCGATGGGTTGCCGCTCGGTCTTGTGACTATCATCCAGCAATCCAGCCTGACGTCTGTAAACGGCAGGAATTTCTCCTCGAGGATTTCAGCTGAAATGTAAAAAAGTACGGTTTTAGGAATCTTTCCATCGGCCTCAAAATCCTCCTCCGTAAGGATGAAATCAATCACGGACAAAGGGTTAGTGACATCGGGTTTATCGATGAAGACTTTGATATGGTCACCAATGCCTTGAGACAGATACTCCGGGACAAGGAAGCCCAATCCGTTAATGTTCTGAGCAGCCATGGCGATGTTGATACCGTAGCTCTTGTCAGTTTGCAGCTTGTGCAGGAGTGGTTGCGGCGGATAGAGGGCCAGCACACCGATACCGGAACGCGGCGCAGGAGGGAATATCAGGTATTGTGAGCTGTTCATGAATTTTCGCCTTCCACACGGGGCGCTTACCTGGGCTGTCAGCGCCGATACGGAAGAATTAATCATGCGACGTTAAAGCGCGCACCTGTCAACTCTGACAGGTGCGGACGGATATCGGATGAACGGTTGTGCTGCCGACGGTGGGGCGATCAGCGTTTTTTCAAGGTCTTCTGCCGCAAAATATAAACCGTCACCAGCACCGCACTGGTCAGCATGAACCCACGCGCCCAAACCAGCGGCACCAGATAACACGAGAACAGAATGCTCGCCCACATCAGCCCGATCGCGTAGACCTTGCCCTTGAGCGGAATGCCGTTGCCATCGAGGTAATCGCGGATCCATGGCCCGAGCCGTGGATGCTCGACCAGCCATTGATAGAAACGCGGAGAACTGCGCGCGAAGCAGGCTGCGGCGAGCAGAAGGAAAGGGGTGGTGGGCAGGACGGGCATGAAAATCCCGATCACACCCAATGCCACGCTGAGCCAGCCGATGGCCAGCAGGACGTAGCGCAACATCAGGGGTCGGTTGCCTATGGGGTTGTCCATAGGCCGGTTCTTAGTGATGACGAGGCTTGAGGATCGCCGGTTTTTCGTCGGGGGCCTGGCACAGCAGGTACAGCGCGGTCAGGGCTTCCGGGATCTGAACGATCATGTCGTCCATCAGGTTGGCGTCCTTGGCGATGTCTTCGAATTCAGGCTGCTCGTCGAACAGGCCGGAACCGACCATGATCGGCAGGAGCATTTCGCTGACTTCTTCTTCGGCGGTTTCGAACCAGGCCGCTTCGCACAGGAACACGCCTTCCATGAAACCGATGCACCAGCCGCGCAGTTCGGAGTCGTCCGGCTCTTCGCCCAGATCCAGTTCGCACGGCAATTCGAATTCTTCATCCGAGGCCAGTTGGCGAGCGATGTGCGCCTTGAGGCCGATCAGCGTGGCTTCGATTTCGGCACGCTGGGCTTCGTCGGTGTAATGCGGCTCTTCGGCGAACAGCGCGTCGATCCACTCGCGCTCCGGAACGTCTTCGGAGCAGATCGACAGCGCGGTCAGGTAACCGTGGGCGGCGACGTAATCCAGCGCCTCGTCGTGCAGCTCGTCGGCGTCGAGGAAGACTTGCAGGCGGGTCAGTTGCTCAGCGAAGGACATTACGGGGCTACCTTGGGGAATAAACAATGCGGGAATTCTAGGCCTTCTTGCGCGCTCTAGCCAGCCGCTTGGCAGATTTGCCCGCACGGACGCACGCAAATGCCGGGTCGGACGCAAAACCTGTGGGAGCGGGCTTGCCCGCGATGGCGGTGTGTCAGTCGATGAAGAAATTGTCAGTGCCGGCCTCTTCGCGGGCAAGCCCGCTCCCACAGGGTTCGGTGTGATGTCAATTGCAGAGTGAGTCTTCTCAGCGGCACCCTCTGCGGCGAAGGCCTCGGGTATACTGCCGCGTTTTGCGATCCCTGCCGGCGCTGCGCTGGTCATGCAATGTGTTCTTACGTTTTGTTTAAGCAGCCGAAGCTGCTCTGAACCAGCCTGAGCAGGGATGTATCGGTAGATTTTTGGAGTTTTTATGCTCGAACAGGCTCAACGCGTCCTCAAGGACATCTTCGGCTACGACAGTTTCCGTGGCCGTCAGGGTGCGATCATTGAGCGCGTGGCCAGCGGCGGTGATGCGCTGGTGCTGATGCCTACCGGTGGCGGCAAGTCGTTGTGCTTCCAGGTGCCGGCGCTGTTGCGTGAAGGTCTGGCGGTGGTCGTGTCGCCGTTGATCGCGCTGATGGACGATCAGGTCGCCACCCTCGAAGAACTGGGCGTGGCCGCCGCTGCGCTGAACTCCACGCTGAGTGCCGAGCAGCAGCGCGATCTCGCTCTGCGGATCAAACGCGGTGAAGTGAAAATGCTCTATCTGGCGCCCGAGCGCTTGGTGCAGCCGCGCATGCTGGCATTCCTGCAAAGCCTGGAAATCGCCTTGTTCGCCATCGACGAAGCGCATTGCGTATCGCAATGGGGCCACGATTTCCGCCGCGAATACCTGCAACTGGGTCAATTGGCAGAGCTGTTCCCCAACGTTCCGCGCATTGCCCTCACCGCGACCGCCGACAAGCGCACCCGCGAAGAAATTGTCGATCGCCTGCACCTGCAGAACGCCGAGCGCTTCCTGTCGAGCTTCGACCGCCCAAACATCTTCTATCGCATCGTGCCCAAGGAGCAGCCGCGCAAACAGTTGCTGGCGTTCCTCGCCGAACGGCGCAGCGATGCCGGCATCGTTTATTGCCTGTCGCGCAAGAAGGTCGAAGAAGTTGCGGCGTTCCTCAGCGAGCAGGGCTTCCCGGCGCTGCCGTATCACGCCGGTCTGCCCAATGATCTGCGCGCCTATCACCAGAAGCGCTTCCTCAACGAGGAAGGCCTGATCATGGTCGCCACCGTGGCGTTCGGCATGGGCATCGACAAGCCCAACGTACGCTTCGTCGCGCACCTTGATCTGCCTAAATCCCTCGAAGCGTATTACCAGGAAACCGGGCGCGGCGGCCGTGACGGGCTGCCGGCGGATGCGTGGATGGCTTACGGTCTGCAAGACGTGGTGATGCTCAAGCAGATGCTGCAGAACTCTGAAGGCGACGAGCGGCACAAGCGTCTGGAGCAGCACAAGCTCGACGCCATGCTCTCGCTGTGCGAAGAAACCCGCTGCCGCCGACAGGCGTTGCTGGCCTATTTCGATGAAGACATGCCCGAACCGTGCGGGCATTGCGACAACTGTGTCGACGGCGTGCAGACCTGGGACGCCACCGAGCCTGCACGTCAGGCCTTGTCGGCGATTTTCCGCACCGGCCAGCGCTATGGCGTCGGTCATCTGGTCGACGTGTTGCTGGGCAAGGACAACGAAAAGGTGCGCAGCTTTGGCCATCAGCATCTGTCAGTGTTCGGCGTTGGCAAGGCGCTGAGCGAGAGCGAGTGGCGCTCGCTGTTCCGCCAGTTGGTGGCGCGTGGGTTGGCCGATGTCGATCACGAGGGTTATGGCGGTCTGCGTCTTAATGACAGTTGCCGGCCGCTGCTCAAAGGCGAAGTGAAGCTGGAACTGCGCCGCGACCTGAAACCGCAAGTCACTGCCAAAACGGGCAGCAAGAGCCAGGCCAGCCAACTGGTGCGCGGCGAGGAACGCGAACAGTGGGAAGCCTTGCGCGCACTACGGCGCAAGCTGGCCGAAGAACACGGCGTTCCGCCTTACGTCATCTTCCCCGACTCGACGCTATTGGAAATGCTCCGCAGCCAGCCGACCTCGCTGGCGGAAATGGCCCGAGTCAGCGGCGTCGGCGCGCGCAAGCTGGAACGCTATGGCGAAGCCTTCCTCGAAGTGCTCGGCGGCGAGGCGGAGGCGCCGAAGGTGGTCGCCGATGTCCGTCACGAGCTGATCACCCTGGCCCGCGCCGGCATGACCCCGCTGCAGATCGCCGGGCAGTTGCAATGCTCGGAGAAGAACGTCTACGCCATGCTCGCCGAAGCCATCGGCAAGCAGCAATTGTCGCTGGAGCAGGCGCTGGATTTGCCAGAAGAGCTGATGGGCGAAGTGCAGGACGCGTTCCTCGACGGGGAGGGCGAGTTGCCGTCCGTCGCTGAAGTGGCTGAGCTGTTTGCCGGGCGAGTACCGGAAGGCGTGCTGTATTGCGTGCGGGCGGCTTTGCAGTCTGAATTCGAGATGTGAAACGACGTATGCGCCAAGCCCCGTGCAGTTGTAACGATTCAGTACAGAGCGACTCTTGCCTATAACTGCCGCCCATGCTTAGCTGACTAATAATTAGATTTTCCGTATTTTCAGTCTAACCGTGAGTGTTTTATGCCGTTAACCGATCAACATCGCTTTGGTATGCAACTGGCCCAGATGTCCCGTGGCTGGCGTGCCGAACTGGATCGTCGTCTCGCCGGGCTGGGCCTGTCGCAGGCGCGCTGGCTGGTGCTGCTGCATCTGGCGCGTTTTGAAGAGGCACCGACCCAACGCGAACTGGCGCAGAGTGTCGGCGTCGAAGGCCCGACCCTGGCGCGCTTGCTCGATAGTCTGGAAAACCAGGGACTGGTGCAACGCCAGTCAGTGATGGAAGACCGTCGGGCGAAAAAAATCGTGCTCTGCGCACCTGCGCTGCCCCTGATCGAACAGATCGAAACCATTGCCACGCAGCTGCGCCACGAATTGTTCGAGGGCGTCGACGAGGCGGATTTGAAGGTGTGCATGCGCGTACACGGGCACATTCTGGCCAACCTGGAAAAATCTTGAGGCACATCCCGCCAGTGATTTTTTGAGAGATCGCGCTGAGCCGACTATAAGAACTACTGGGCAATATCGTGTTCGTACCGGATGTGCGAACGCATAGAAACCGGTTTTGCTTATTTAAGGGATGCTCATGCTCGCAAGTCGGCACGTGCTGCGCGGGGGCGCCAAATGGCTGCTGCTCGCTGGCGTATTAAGCTATTCGACCTGGTCGATGGCGTTGGGGTTGGGCGAAATCACTGTTCACTCAGCCCTCAATCAGCCGTTCAAGGCCGACATCGCGCTGGTCGATGTCGGCACGTTGACGCAAAACGATCTCTCGGCCAGCCTGGCTTCGGCGAATGAATTCGGCCGGGCCGGCGTCGAGCGGGTGTTCTTTCTCAATGACCTCAAATTCACTCCGATCCTGCGCGGCAGCCGCAAGGTGATCCGGGTGACGTCCGGAAAACCGGTCAACGAACCTTTCCTGAATTTCCTCGTGCAGCTCGATCAGCCCAACGGCCGTCTGCTGCGCGAGTACACCGTGCTGATCGACCCGCCGGGTTCGCCGGCCATCGTGCCCGCCACCGACGAGCCGGATCCGCGCCCGCAATCCTCCGAATTTCCAGCTGTCGAACCGGTTACCGCGCCGCCCCAGGCAGCCCAAGGCAAACGTTCTGCGGCGCCTGTGCCGCCAACGCCGGCGGCACCTGCCAACGATGCGCAGGCCGAGCAACTGGCCGCCAGCGTGCTGCTCACCCAGCAACTGCAAAAGACCCTCGACGAACAGAACCTCAGGCTGCAAGAGCAGCAAGTGCAAATAGCCGACGGCAAGAAGCAGATCGAGGAGTTGCAAACCCGTCTGGCCGAAGTGCAGAAAGCGCCGCCACCACCTGTGGTCGCGCCGGCTCCGGCCGTTGTTTCAGCCCCGGTCGAGGCGGCAGACGATGGCGTGAATTGGCCGCTGCTCGGCGGACTGATATTGCTGCTGGGCGTGCTGGCAGCGTTGCTCATACGCCGCCGTCAGCAACGTTCCACAGCAGATGGCACGCCGACGCCGCTATTGCCTGTGAGCACCGAAGAAGAAGTCGACGAGCCCGAGCTTCAACAATCTGTCGGTGCACACGCGGCCGCTGATCATCGTGACGAGCCCGGTGCCGGCGACGTGCTTGAGGCCGTGGGTATCTATCTGGCCTACGGTCGACTCAGCGAAGCGGCCGGGCTGCTGCGCGATGCCTTGCACAAGGAGCCAGAACGCACCGATCTCGGTTTGCAGTTGCTGGAGGTTCTTGGGCGCCAGGGGGACAGCGGCGCTTTTGAACAGCAGGAAAACCGCCTGCGTGCGCTTGGCGTCGATGACCGTGAACTGATTGAAATCCGCGCTCGCCATCCAAAACTGGCAGGCGCCGCACCGGCGGTATTTGCGGCAACGCCAATACCGCCCGAACTGCCCGTGGCCTTGGCAGCGACCGCAGCCGCGCCGCTCGCATCGTCGCCCGGCGCTCTCGAGGATGATTTCGAATTGAATCTGGGCGAGCTGTCGATGGATTCAAATTGGGATCTGGACGACAGTCGCACCGATTCCGCCGCACCGCCGATCGATGATCCGGCGCTGGGCACCAGCCTGTCAGTGCTCCCCGTCGATTTTGACCTGCCACAGGCTGCACCTGCCGAAGAAGCCGAGCTTGAATGGGTACCCGAACCCGACGCTCAGCCGCTCGACGATGACTTCCTCAATGAGTTCGGCGATCCCGAGTCGTCACTGGCGCTGGAACCTCTGGATCTGCAATTGCCCGAGTCCACCGACGCTGACACCGAGGCCGCCGGCAAGCTCGAACAGGCACAAACCTGTATCGACGACGGCGACATCGACAGTGCGATCGCGCTGCTCAATGAATTGCTCAGGGAAGGGGATGAGCCGTTGAAGCAGACGGCAAGGACGTTGTTGGCGGGGATTCGCTGAGCGCCAACGGATTTCGCGTTCACCCGAGACCGCCTTCGCGAGCAGGCTCGCTCCCACAGGATAGAGCGCATTCCATTGTGGGGGCGAGCCTGCTCGCGAAGGCGTCAGAACGTCTGCCCCAGATTCAGATAAACCGCCTGCTCATCCGCATCATTCAACCCATACGTGAAGTTCAACGGCCCCAGCGGCGTGTCGAAGCCGATAAACACACTCGCGGCATTGATGTAGCCGCTGTCGAATTCATTGTCGTTGTTCCACGCCCGACCGCGTTCCAGCGAGGCGCCGGCGTACAGCGGGAAGTCCAGCGGCAGGTACGAGCGCGGCGTCAGGCGGCGGTAGTACACGGCGCGCATCAGGCTGACGTTCTGCCCGGACAGCGCATCCTCTCGGAACCCCGACAACTGCCGCGCGCCGCCGAGCAGGAAGCTTGAGGTCACCACATTGGCATCGTCCAGCGTGCGACCGTAGCGCCCGCCGAGAATCAGCGTGTCGGGGCCATGGCTCATGGCCTTGTCGAAATTCAGTTCCCACTGGCGATAGCGATTGTCTGAACCCAGGCCCGGTTCGAACTGGGCGAAGGTCAGGCTGACATCCTTGCCCTCGTGCGGAAAGTAGACGTTGTCCAGCGAGTCGTAGGAATACTTCACGGTATAGAAGCCTTCGTTGAAGCTCTCGCTCGGCAGATCCTGATCACCGATGCGCACGTCAGCCTTGCCCCAGGCCTGGCCGACGCCGAGTCGCACTTCACCGTTGTTGCCGATCTGCCGGCCGAGGTTGAGGCCGAAGCCGTAGCGCTCGACCCGATACTGCGCGATCGGATCGTTATCCAGCACCGAATCAACGTTCTGCGCCTCGAACGACCCATAGGGCGCGACGAAGTAGCGAGACCCGACGTCCAGCGGCTGATAGAACTCGCTGTACAGCTCCTGCTTGTCGCCGATCTGCGCGCGGGTCAGCCATTCCGCGCCGAGGCGGTTAATGCCGTTGACGCGGTAACTGGCGCCGAGGTTGAAAGCACTGTCGCCGCGCATGTCGTCCGACAGATTCAAACCGACCCGCAAGTAATCGGTGCCGCTGCGTTTGCCGCTGGCGCTGATGACCAGGGTGTGATCCTGGCCTTTGTGCACCACGCGGTAACGCACTTGATCGAAGTAATCGAGGCCGTACAGCGTGCCCATGTCCGAATGCAGGCGGCCCAGGTCCAGCGGCGCGCCGATCGGTTGGCGGATGTAATAGCGAATCACATCATCGTCGACTTTCGAATCGTTTTCGACCCGGATCGCGGTAATGATCGGTGTGCGCTGCCCCGGCTGGCGCGCGGCGTTCAGTTCCGCGTCCTGGGTTTCCGTCGGCTTGAGTTGCGCCAGCCGCGCATCGAGGATCCGCGTGGCGCGGTAACCGGCGTCGATCATCTCTTGAGCCTTGCCGAAATCGGTCACGCCGAACGCGGCCAGCGCAGGCTGGATCAACACGTCATTGGCATGCAGAGTCGCCAGTTGTTCTTCGGAGTTGCGCCGGGTCATCAAGGTGATCGACTGATTGAGCACGTCCACCACGGTAGTCAGTTGCTTGCGGTTGCGCAGCGGCGTGCCGATATCGACGACGATGGCAATGTCGACGCCCATTTCCCGCGCGACATCCAGCGGGATGTTGTCGGTCATACCGCCGTCCACCAGCAGGCGCCCATCGAGCTCGACCGGGGCGAATACCGCCGGGATCGACATGCTCGCGCGGATCACCTGCGGCAGGTGGCCTTTGCGAAACACCACTTTCTCGCCATTGGCGATGTCGGTGGTCACGGCGCGAAACGGGATCGGCAGTTTGTCGAAGTCGCGGGTGTCGCTGGTGTGCGCCAACAGGCTTTCCAGCAACAGTGCGAGGTTCTGGCCCTGAATCACCCCCAATGGCAGGCCGAGGCTGCCGTCGTCGCGGAAGCTGAGTTTCTGCTTCACCAGAAAGTCGCGGTCGTCCTGCTTGCGTCGAAATGGCACGTCCTCACGCGGCGGCGCGTCGGACAGCGCCGCTTGCCAGTCGATGCTCAGGGCGAGTTTTTCCAGTTCATCGATCTTGTAGCCCGAGGCGTACAGCCCACCGACCACCGCGCCCATGCTGGTGCCGGCAATCGCGTCGATCCTGATGCCTTGTTCTTCCAGCGCCTTGAGCACGCCGATGTGCGCCAGCCCCCGCGCAGCGCCGCCGGACAGCACCAGGCCGATTTTCGGTCGTGGCGCTTCACTGGCGTGAACCAGCAGAGGAAGGAAACCAAGCAGCAGGCAGAACAGCAAACGGCGCATTGTGAGTCTCGGGGCAAGCGGTAAAGCCGGCTATTATAGCGGCGCCCTCTGTCTCAGGAGTTTCAGCGATCATGACCGTCGCCAAAGCCGAAGTTGTCATCACTTATTGCACTCAATGCCAGTGGCTGCTGCGCGCGGCGTGGCTGGCTCAGGAACTGCTCAGCACCTTCGCTGATGACTTGGGCAAAGTGTCATTGGTGCCGGGCACCGGCGGGGTGTTTCACATCACTTGTGCGGGTGTGCAGATCTGGGAGCGCAAGGCCGACGGTGGTTTTCCTGAGGCCAAGGTATTGAAACAGCGAGTGCGCGATCAGATCGATCCTGACCGCGACCTCGGCCACAACGACCGCACTCAGTGAGAGGCGGCCTCGGCGGCGACGGTTTTCTTGTCGGCCGAGCCTGACATCCGCGCCGACACCACAATCGCGACGATGATCAACGCGCCACCGATGAGCATCCGCAGGGTCGGGGTTTCGCTGAACAGCAGCCAGGCGATGGTGATGCCGTAGACCGGCTCCATGGCGAACACCACCGCCGCCGTGCGCGCTTTGATCACCGCCAGACTGGCGACGAACAGGCTGTGCGCCACGCCCGTGCAGAACACTCCGAGCAGGGCGATCCACAACCAGTCCAGCGCTCGAACCTGACTCAACTGCGGCGCCGCGACCGGCAACAGACACAACGCCACGACGACGTTCTGGCACAGCGCCGCCTGCACCGCCGGGATGCGTCCGGAACTGGCGCGGTTGGTCAGCGACAGCAGGGAAAACAGCAGGCCGGACAGTACGGCCCATAGCAAGCCGACGGTCGCGCCACTGCCCAGATCGAATGCGGGCGTCACCAGCACCAGACCGATGCTGACCAATACCACCAGGACGATTTCATTGGGGCGGATGCGTTCGCGGAAGATCAATCCTTCGAGAATCACCGTGAACGCCGGAAAACTGGCAAAGCCCAAGGTGGCGATGGCCACCCCGGCGATCTTCACCGATACGAAAAAACTCACCCAGTGCCCAGCCAGCAACACGCCGCTGAGGGCGAGGCGCCGCCAGTCCACGGCCTGAAGTTTCTGCCAACCATGCTGGCTGAAGAAACGGGCGAAAAATGCCAGGGCGAGCACGGCAAAAGCCGCACGTCCAAAGACGATCACAGCAGGGGATGCGGCAGCGAGTTTGCCGAACACACCGGTCAGGCCAAACATCAAAGCGCCAATATGCAGAGCGCCGAGGGCGGTACGCGGAGTCATTGCATTCCTTTTTTCAGGTTCAACTTCATGGGGCCATTGAACCGTGTCTCGGCCTGCAAGTCTGTCGGCAGGCTATCGTCTTTTGTCGCAGGAATCGCGCCGAAGATGTCCGGGCGACGAGCCGAACTCACGTAGGACTGCGGCCGAGAACGCACTCTGCGAGCTGTAACCGACGCGACTGGCTACTTCACCAATCGGTAACGCAGTGTCGCGCAGCAGTTGCACCGCGAGATGCAGGCGTCGACTGCGGATGTAATCCATCGGCGTCTGTCCGCATTCGGCCATGAACCGTGCGTGCAGGCGCGCACTGGACAACCCGGCCACGCGCGCCAGGTCAGCGACTTGCAGCGGATAGCCGGCGTATTGCTCGATGTGCGCATCCAGCGCGGCGTAGGGCAGGCGACGCGCGCGGAGTTCGGCAGGTTGCGCGTGATTGAGACTGGCCAGCAGCAACACCGCGCCTTGCTGCGCGATCAACGGATCGCTGACCGGACTGTTCGCCAGCCAGCTGACCAATTGGCTCTGCCCCGAGTCCAGCGACAGCCGCCCCGGATGATCGAGCAAGCGGCGACTGGCCTCGGCATGCGCGCCCAGCGAGTCCTGCACCCATTGCCCTTCAGGGATGTCGAGCACCAGGCAGCTGCTGCCTTGGGGACTGTCGCAGGCATGATGAGCGCCGGACGGAACCACCACGACACTCTGCTGACGCACTTGGCTGCCACAGCCCTCGACCTCGAAATCCAGCGCACCGGACAGCCCGAACACCAACTGCGGGTGCTCGTGGCTGTGCACAATGAGGTCGCGGGTGTACTGGCGCAGGGTGAGGATCGGTCGCATGGCAGGTTGTCTCCGAAGTGGCCCTCAGTCTACACCGCCGTACGCCGGATGCGCTGTCACACGACTGACTCACGCTTGTCACGGTCGATTAACCGGGCGCGCGCAAGCTGGCGAAAACATCGCAGAGGGTTGCCCATGACCAGCGCCGAGCTCGCCCGACCCAGCCGCAAACAACGGGTGCGAACCCTGTGGATCTCCGATGTGCACCTGGGCACCCGGGATTGCCAGGCCGAGCACTTGTCGCAATTTCTCAAGGGCTACCACGCCGACAAGGTTTATTTGGTCGGTGACATCATCGACGGCTGGAAACTGCGCAGCGGCATGTACTGGCCCCAAGCGCACACCAACGTCATCCGCCGTCTGCTGACCATGAGCAAGCGCGGCACCGAGGTCATCTACGTCACCGGCAACCATGACGAATTCCTGCGGCGCTATTCGAAGCTGATTCTGGGCAATATCCAGTTGGTCGACGAAGCGGTGCATGTCACCGCCGATGGCCGGCATTTGCTGGTGATTCACGGCGATCAGTTCGATGTGATTACTCGCTATCACCGCTGGCTGGCGTTTCTCGGCGACTCCGCCTACGAATTCACCCTGACCCTCAACCGCTGGCTCAATCACTGGCGCGCCCGCTATGGCTACGGTTACTGGTCGCTGTCGGCGTACCTGAAACACAAGGTCAAGACCGCCGTCAGTTTCATCAGCGACTTTGAAGAAGCCATCGCCCACGAATGCGTGAAGCGCGAACTGCATGGCGTGGTTTGCGGGCATATTCACCATGCCGAGATTCGCAAGGTGGGGGAGGTGGACTACCTCAATTGCGGCGATTGGGTCGAATCGTGCACCGCGTTGATCGAGCATTGGGACGGCACGATCGAGTTGTATCGATTGGCGGATGCCCAGGCGCGAGAGGCGCAATTGAAAGCTGCCAAAGTTGCCGAAATCGCCTGAGCGAAAAAGCACCCTGTGGGAGCGAGCCTGCTCGCGAAGGCGTAGCGTCAGACGAAACTTCTGTGCCTGATACAGCGCTTTCGCGAGAAGGCTCGCTCCCACATGTGGTCTTAGGCCGGGCTGTGTTCTTGCATCGCAGCCTTGTAAATCGAGTTCTTCGGCTGCGCAAACAGCCGCTCCATCATTGGCTCGAAGAAGCTCAGCGGCAGCGTGTCATACGCCGGATCAAACGCCGCCGCATCGTATTTGGCACAGAACTCGGCAGTGGCGTGGAACTGCGGATGGTCCTTGAATTGCTCGCGCAAATGCCGATCCATGCCCAGGTGATGAAAGAAGTAATAGCCCTGAAAGATGCCGTGCTTCTCCACCATCCACAGATTTTCCGCACTCACGAACGGCTTGAGAATCGCTGCGGCGATGTCCGGATGGTTGTAGGAACCGAGGGTGTCGCCAATGTCGTGCAACAGCGCGCAGACCACGTATTCCTCGTCACGCCCGTCGCGAAACGCGCGGGTCGCGGTTTGCAACGAGTGGGTCAGGCGATCCACCGGGAAACCACCGAAGTCGCCTTCAAGCAGCTTCAAATGCGCGAGGATCCGCGATGGCAGCTGTCTGGCACAGGCACTGAAATCGGCGGCGATAATCGCCCAGTCTTCCTCGGTGCCGTCCTTCATATGGGTGAAGCGAGCATGGGCATTCATTGGCAGACCCTCATTCAGAACGCCACGCGACCGAGAATCATGTCGCGGTACATGACGAAATCGCCGAGCAGGCTGTACAGCGGATGCTGAAATGTCGCCGGGCGGTTTTTCTCGAAAAAGAAATGGCCGATCCAGGCAAAGCTGTAACCGGCCACAGGCAACGCCAGCAACAGCAGCCAGGCGCCTTTGGCGATGCTCAGGGCGAGAATGAAGATGACCAGAGAAGTGCCGATGAAATGCAAACGACGGCAGGTGCTGTTGCTGTGTTCGGCGAGGTAATACGGATAGAACTCGGCGAAGCTGTTGAACTGCTTGATGTTTTCCACGACCGCGCTCTCTGTGGTGATTGTTCTGGCGACAAGTTGTGCGTCGGGCAGCTTATTTGAGTCTAGAGTGATCATTGGCGTGGGCCAGTGACAATCGGCGCCACTTTAGTATCCTTCGCAAATAGGGCGGTTATCTGCAGCCCGTCATGTAAAAGAATAACAACCATGAGCGAACGAACGACTTCTGCAAGCTGGGCGATGGGGATTGTCAAAGCACTGGAGATGGACGGCCTGGATTGCCGGGTACTGTTCAGGCAGCTGGGGCTGGATTTCAGCGCCCTTGAAGATCCGGATGCACGCTTCCCGCAAGACTCCATGACCCGGCTCTGGCAGCGCGCGGTCGAGGTTTCCGGCAACCCCGCGATCGGCCTGAACATGGGCAAAGTGGTGCGCCCGGCCTCATTTCATGTCGCCGGCTATGCGCTGATGTCGAGCAATACCCTGGCTGAAGGCTTCCAGCGTCTGGTGCGCTATCAACGCATCATTGCCGAAAGCGCTGACCTGAGCTTTCGCCTGCTCGAGGAAGGTTACGCGCTGATTCTTACCGTGCACGGCGATCATCTACCGCCGACCCGGCAGAGCGCCGAAGCGTCACTGGCCTGTGCACTGGCGCTGTGCGGCTGGCTGACCGGGCGCCCGCTGCACCCGGTCAAAGTGTTGGTTCAGGGCGATCAGCCGACAAACCTGCAACCTTATAAAGAAGCCTTTCACGCACCGCTGGTGTTCAACGCGCCATACGACGCGTTGATCTTCGAACGGGCCGACATGGAGGCGCCGCTGCCGACCGCCAATGAAGCCATGGCGCTGTTGCATGATCGCTTTGCCGGGGAATATCTGGCGCGGTTCTCCGAGAGTCGCGTGACACACCGGGCACGCCAGGTGCTGTGTCGTTTGCTGCCCCAGGGCGAGCCCAAGCGCGACACCGTGGCGCAGACGCTGCACCTGTCGCAGCGCACTTTGCAGCGGCGCTTGCAGGAGGAGGGCACCAGTTTCCAGCAATTGCTCGACGACACCCGCCGTGAACTGGCCGAACAATATCTGGCGCAACCGAGCATGACCTTACTGGAAATCGCCTATCTGCTGGGCTTTGCCGACCCGAGCAACTTCTTCCGCGCGTTTCGCCGCTGGTTCGACACCACGCCCGGCGAGTACCGCTTGCGCCTGACGCAGGTGCCGGACGCGGTCAATGACGCCAGAACGCCGGAATACACAGCACAAACACCGTAATGATCTCCAGTCGGCCGAGCAGCATGCCGAACGACAGAATCCACTTCGCCGCATCCGGCAGCGTCGCGAAGTTGCCGGCCGGACCGATGGTTTCGCCCAGACCCGGGCCGACGCCGGACACGGTGCTGGCGGCGCCGGTCAGCGCGGTCATCCAGTCGACCCCGAGCAGCGACAGCAGCAGCGCGATCACGCAGATGGTGATGGCGAAGAAGAACGAGAAGGTCAGGATCGAACGGACAATTTCTTCGTCGAGGCGGTGACCGTTGTACTTCTGCTTGATTACCGCGCGCGGGTGGATGAGCTGATTGAGGTTGGCCTTGAGCAGGATGTAGGCGACCTGGAAACGGAAAATCTTGATCCCGCCCGCCGTCGAACCTGAGCAGCCGCCGACAAAGCCCAGATAGAAAAACAGCATCAGCGAGAAGTTGCCCCACAGGCTGTAGTCACCGAGGGCGAAGCCGGTGGTGGTGACCACCGAGGTCACGTTCAGCGCCACATGCCGCAGCGCTTCCAGCCAATGCAGCTTGGTGGTCCACCAGTACCAGGTGCCGAGCACCAGCCAGGTCACCAGCAGCATTGCCAGCAAACCCTGCACCTGTTGATCCCTGATCAACGCACGGCGGTTGCCGCGCAGCGTCGCCACGTACAGGGTGAACGGCAGGCTGCCGAGGATCATGATGACGATCGCCACCCAGTGCACCCCCGGTTGCGTCCACTTGGCCAGCGACTGGTCGGAGGTCGAGAAACCACCGGTGGAAATCGCCGACATCGCGTGGTTGATCGCATCGAACGGGCTCATCCCGGCCCACCAGAACGCTAGGCTGCCGAGAATGGTAATGCCGACGTAGGCCGCCACGATCAGCCGCGCCACCATGTGCGAGCGCGGCATGACCTTCTCCGAGCGGTCCGAGGATTCGGTCTGGAACAGACGCATGCCACCGATGCGCAGCAGCGGCAGAATCGCCACGGCCATGCCGATAAAGCCGATGCCGCCGATCCAGTGCAGCAGCGACCGCCACATCAGAATTCCCGGCGACATGTTGTCCAGGCCGTTGAGCACGGTGGAGCCGGTGGCGGTGATGCCGGACATGCTTTCGAAGAACGAGTCGGTGTAGCTGATGTGCTGGGTCAGCAGAAACGGCAGCGCGGCGAAAATGCACACCACCAGCCAGCTGCTGACCGTCAGCAGGTACATGTCGCGCGGGCGCAGGTGAATGTGTTCGGGTCTGCCGGGTATCACCAGAGCGAGGCCAGCGACGAAGGTGATCATGCTCGCCCAGAGGAACGACGGCAGGTCGCTGGTGCGCTCGAAAATCACCAGCGTGGCCATCGGCACGACCATGGCCACAGCCAGGGTTATCAGGAAGATGCCGATGATAAAACCAATGATCCGTAAGGTCGGCAACGCCATGAAATCCGCTCGGGCTGGTGGGAGAAGGGCGCCATTCTACCTGTGGGGCAAGGCATGTAAACCGGCAGGCGCTGCGCAGATGAAGCTAGAATAGCCGCACATTTTTCAAAGGAGGTGGCCGATGCAGGCTCTCGACGCGTTGCTCAACCGTGTTTCCGTTCCCCGACTGGTCGAACCGGCCCCCACTGCCGAGCAGCGCGAAGCCCTGTTCGGCGCGGCCTTGCGTGCCCCGGATCACGGGCACTTGCAGCCGTACCGCTTTTTGACCGTCGAAGGCGCAGCGCGTGAGCAAATGGGCGAGTTGCTGGCCGAGGCGGCCCGCCAGCAAGCCGGCGAAGTCACCGAAGCGATGATCGATAAGGCTCGCAACGGCCCACTGCGCGCGCCGCTGGTGGTTGTGGTCATCGCGAAATTGCAGGAACACGTGAAATACCCGAAGGCCGAGCAACTGCTCACGGCCGGCTGTGCGGCCCACGGTATCTTGCTTGCGGCGTATGCGCAGGGGATTGGCGCGGTGTGGCGCACCGGGGATCTGGCGTACTCCAAGCATGTGGCCGAAGGTCTGGGACTGGTGGAAGGCGAGGAAGTGATCGCGTTCCTCTATCTCGGCACGCCGCAGAAAGAGCCGCGCGTGGCGGAGAAGGTTGATCTGGCTGAGTTCGTCAGCGCCTGGCCCGGTAAAGCCTGAAGATCAAAAGCCCCTCACCCTAACCCTCTCCCAGAGGGAGAGGGGACTGATTGGGGGATGCTTTGGAGTTACACCGACCTGAGCGACCTTCGCTGAATCCAGAGTCGGGATACCGGACGTGTTGTTTCTGCGAGTCCATAATCGACTCGGTCTTTCAGGTCGATGCACAACGGCAGACAACTCGGTCGGCCCCCTCTCCCTCCGGGAGAGGGTTGGGGTGAGGGGCTTTTTCAGGGCTGGACCACGACTCCCGGTACCAACGGCAATTCCAGACTCGCCACAAAGCCACCCTGCGGATGATTGGCCAGCGTTAGCGTGCCGCCATGCCGTTCTGCCGCCCGTTTGGCAATCGCCAGCCCCAGGCCATGCCCGGCAGCGGTCTGCCCCGGCGCCCGATAGAACGGCTCGCCCAACTGACTCAGATGTTCGGTCTGCACCCCCGGCCCGTGGTCGCGCACGCTGATGACAATCCGCTCTCCCTGCCGCGTAGCGTGCAATTCGATCGGCTGATCGCTCGGGTTGAAGCGCTGGGCGTTGCGCAGCAGATTATCTACCGCGCGTTCGATCATCGTCGGCCAGCCTTTGAGATTCAGCTGCGGCTCGGCTTGCAGGCGTACGGTCTGCTCGGGGGAGCTGAGCTGCGCATCCTTTTGCAGCGCGGCGAGCAACGCATTCAGGTCGACTTCTTCAGCGCTGGCATTGTCGGCATCGACTCGCGCCAGCACCAGAATTTCACTGATCAACGCCTCCAGCCGATCGCATTCGCGGGTCAGGCGTGGCCACAGTTTTTCGCGCTCTTCAGGGTTGGCGCGCTCGGCCAAAGCCAACGCGATGCGCAGGCGCGCCAGTGGTGAGCGCAGTTCATGGGAGACATCGCGCAGCAACTGGCGCTGACTGCCGATCAGGCTTTGCAAGCGCGCACCCATGCGGTTGAAATCGGTGGCCAGCACGCCGAATTCGTCGCGGCGGTTGGCCAGTTTCGCCAAACTGTTCTGTTGATAAGTCGTCTGCCCCAGATCATGCACCGCGCCGCGCAAGCGACTCAGTGGGCGGGTGATAGAGAAAGTCACGAGCAAACTGAACAGGGTCAGCACCACCAGCGCGATGCCCAGCGCACTCAGCGGCCAGAGCAGGCTTTCGCGGTGCCAGGCGTCGAGTTCCGGGTGCGGGATGCGGTAGATGAACAGGTAGGTATCACCGGTTTTTTCACTGGTGATCTCGTCGGTCAGACGCCGCCATGGCAGGCGGCGGTCATCGTTGTTCTGCCGCGCTTCGAATGCTGCGGCGCGGCGCGGGAAGGTGCCACGCACCACCGGATCGCCGGTTTCGTTGAGCACCTGAACGTCGATGTGATACTGGCGTTTGCGTTGTTCGAGGATGTCCTGGGCGGCTTCCTCGCCTTGGGTTTCGTAAGTCTGCGTCCATTCTGCGGCCAGTGTGTTGAGGCCGGGATGGCGGCTGAGAATCCACGCGTCCTGATTGAGCATGTGCCCGAGCAGAATCGACAGCCCGGCTACCAGAGCGATGGCCAGCCAGAAGCTCGCAAGAATCCGCCAGAACAGTGAACGCACAGAAACTCCTCGAAAATCACAAAACCCTGTGGGAGCGAGCTTGCTCGCGAATGCGGTATGTCAGTCAACATTTCTGCGTCTGATACACCGCTTTCGCGAGCAAGCTCGCTCCCACAGTAAATGATGAAA